>NZ_JARPLU010000093.1:0-20380 GCF_032349615.1 Limnospira sp. PMC 1279.21
TATCGTCGCATTGTCAGGCAATAGCCGGATAAATGTCGCGTAAATGTATCAGATTAAGCGGATTCGGGCTTAGGCAATGAGGAAGGGTGGACGAGCAATTCAGCGGTCGATCGCTTTTCAACCATTTCCTGAGTAACCATACATCGTTTAACATCTTTACGGGAAGGCAGCTCATACATAACGTCTAGCATCAACTCTTCCACGATACCGCGCAAAGCACGAGCGCCAGTTTTACGGCGGAAGGCTTCTTGAGCGATCGCCCGAATAGCGTCAGCGTCAAACTCCAGATGCACATTATCCATACGCAGCAATTTTTGATATTGTTTAACCAAAGCGCTGCGGGGTTCCGTGAGAATTGACATCAAAGTTTTCTCATCCAGAGGATCGAGAACTGCCACCATAGGAATACGACCGATCAACTCTGGAATTAAGCCAAACTTAACCAAATCATTAGGCTCGATACCTTTGAGAGCTTCTGCATCTTTTTTGTCTTTGTCTGGGGTGACTTCTTGGCCGGAGTGGACAAAGCCCATAGACTTTTTACCGCTTCTTTGCTCAATAATTTTCTCAAGCCCTACAAAAGCGCCGCCGCAAATAAATAGGATGTTGCTAGTATCAATTTGAATGCAATCTTGATAAGGATGCTTACGACCCCCTTGGGGAGGAACATTAGCAGTAGTTCCCTCCAGCATTTTTAATAACGCTTGCTGGACACCTTCACCGGAGACATCTCTAGTAATGGAGGGGTTTTCACTCTTACGGGCAATTTTATCGATTTCATCGATATAGACAATGCCGCGCTGGGCTTCTTCCACATCAAAATCAGCCACTTGTAGGAGTCGCAGGAGGATATTTTCTACATCTTCCCCAACATAACCCGCCTCAGTGAGGGTGGTAGCGTCAGCGACCGCAAAGGGAACATCCAGCATTTTAGCGAGAGTTTCCGCCAATAGAGTTTTACCGCACCCAGTGGGACCAATTAGCAAAATATTGGATTTTTGCAGTTCGATCTGATCATCACCTTGTCTATGACCTGGGATAAAGCCTAGACGCTTGTAGTGGTTGTAAACAGCCACTGACAGGACTTTTTTGGCATCATCCTGACCAATGACATGATGATCTAGGTAGGCCTTAATTTCCCTCGGTTTAGGAATTTGATTTAAGGCGACTCGACTGGGAGTGTGGCGACGTTTAGGGCTAGGGGCTGCTTGGGGGCGGGGAGCCTGGGGAGTGGGAGGAGCTGAATTGGGGTCAAATAGCTCCTCGTCCAAAATTTCGTTACACAGTTCCACGCATTCATCGCAGATGTAGACTCCTGGCCCTGCAATTAACTTGCGAACCTGCTCCTGGGACTTGCCACAGAAGGAACACTTTAAATGGGAGTCGTACTTAGACATAATTGCCTCATTTTATGTTGCGCTAACAGATTCTCCGGGAACCGGAAGATTCTGTTTTAGGATCACATTATCTATTAGACCATATTCTTGGGCTTCAGCGGCAGACATAAAAAAGTCTCTCTCTGTATCAGCATTAATGCGCTCTATGGGTTGGCCGGTATGTTGGGCTAAGAGTGTATTCAGGGTGTGCTTGTGATAGAGAATTTCTTTGGCTTGAATTTCTATGTCTATTGCCTGTCCTTGAGCGCCTCCGAGGGGTTGGTGAATCATAATGCGAGAGCTAGGTAAGGACATCCGTTTCCCAGCGGTACCGGAAGCGAGGAGAAATGCGCCCATACTGGCGGCTAATCCATAACATATTGTCACCACATCGGGGCGAATTTGTTGCATGGTGTCGTAAATTCCCATACCTGCGGTGACTGAACCGCCAGGGGAGTTGATGTAAAGTTGGATATCTTTTTCGGGATCTTCTGATTCCAAAAACAACATTTGGGCGCTTACGGCATTGGCTACTTCATCGTCAATGGGTGTTCCCAGAAAAATAATGCGATCGCGTAGTAGACGGGAATAGAGGTCAAAAGCCCTTTCTCCCATTCCCGACTGTTCAACTACCATGGGAATGACACCCGCTGCAGATGAGTTAATAGTAACTGGTTGTGAACCACTAATTATGTGGCTGTTACGGGTGCTGCCAATGGAATCACGGGAATACTCAGAGATCATCATAAAGCGGATGGTAATTTAATCTTATGGTGGTTTTACGGTTAATGTACAGTTAATTGAAAATGTTAGGGACGGGCGCGAGGTGATTGTTGGGGGAGAAGAACAGAGCAACGGACTGAAAATTAGTGCGATCGCCTTTCTTTCCCCCACTCCATATTAGCGCTTTTCCAGAATTTTGGCACCTGAGCCCACTGGTGGTCAAATAGCTAGTCGGTAACGACTTCAGCTTCAGCGACGACCACTTCTTCTGAATCTTCTGAATCTTCTGGTTCTTCTTCCTCTGGGGTCAAAGTACCTTCAGGGACTAATTCAATGGTGGAATGTTCTTCGAGCCATTGGTAAGTCTTTTGGCTAATCAGGTCATCAGTAACCACCATGCGTAGGCGATCGAGGTTCACATCTTGGCCTTGAAGTTGCTCCATCATTTCTTCGGACTTAGCTTGAATTTCCTCCTCGGTGATAGTGATGGACTGTTGTTTAGCGACTTCTTTGATAGCCAAAGTTTCCTTGAGTTGAGCGATCGCATCAGGGCGCAGATGTTCTCGCATCCGTGGTACAGTTTCACTGTTAAACAGTTGTTTAAGGTCAATGCCCATATTACTCAACTGCATAGCCTGCTGAGTCAAGAGGCGGTCTACTTCTTCCCTAATGAGGGTTTCCGGCAATTCCACTTCCATTTCTGCCACTAAAGCCTCAGCCAAAGCCTTGTGTTTATTCGCCGTAGTTTGTTCAGCTTTTTCTTCCTGAAAACGCTTTTCTAGGGACTCCCGCAGTTCTGCCAAAGTCTCAAACTCGCTCACTTCAGCCGCAAAATCGTCGTCCAACTCTGGCAACTCTTTTTCTTTAAGTTCCAGTAGAGTAATGTTAAAAGTAGCGGGACATCCAGCCAATTCCGGTTTACCATAGTCAGCCGGAAACTCAATGTTTAACTCTTTAGTTTCCCCAGGACTCATGCCTTCAATGCCTTCGGTAAAGCCAGGGATAAACTGACCTTCCGTGAGTTCCACTTGGTAGTTATCACCTTGTCCCCCTTCAATTTCTTGGGGTTCAGTTGCTCCGGTGGGGGTAAAGTATCCCTTAAAGTCAACATAGGCTGTATCACCTTTTTGAGCGGGTCGGTTTTCCACCGGGACTAAGGTTGCCATTTTCACCCGTTCACGTTCGAGGATCTCATCAACTTGCTGCGGATCAAATTTGACCTCTTCAGCTTGGACCTGAAAATCCTGGTACTTGTTGAGTTTAACTTCTGGTTCGACATCTACAGCCGCTTTGATGGTGATGGGTTGACCAGGTTCGTACTGTTCGATCAGTTCTTCAATATTGCCAATTACTTCAAAACTGCCAATAGCCGGAATTTTCTCTTCTTCAACAATTTTTGGGAAATATTCCTGCATCAAATCATCGAGGGCCGCCGCTTTAATCCTAGAGGGTCCTAGTCGCTGCACTAGGATATGGCGGGGGACTTTGCCTTTTCGGAACCCAGGAATATTGGCAGAACGAGCATATTGGTTGATTACCTTCTCATAGGCTTTTTTGGAGATTTCTGGAGAAATTTCGATATCCAGCCCAACTTGGCTGGCGGGAAGTTTTTCCTGGGTTACTTTCATGATGTACCTTTGATGTACCTTGTTTAAGCGCGGACTAAGGAAAGCGAGCTATCTAAACTGCTGTCTGGCCCTAAAGCCTAGACTGTTTGCTTCCAGATGCTGACAGTTCGTGGTATGGTAGTGTCATTGTTTCTGTACCACGATTTTAACTCTGGAGGACTATAATTGATAGACTAGCCAATATTTGATGCTATCAGTAGATGGGTCGAAATGGGTAGCGATCGCTATTGACCGTCACATCAACTGTCGCAGTTACCGATATAATAGCCTCTAGTATAGATACAAGACTGATTAGCCTTATATATTATTAAAATTTCTGATTGATTCTCAGATGATCGATTGTCTAAAGTTCCAGGGAGGAAGTCAATTTGTCAAAATCCTATAGAGTTGCTATTTTGGGCGCGACCGGAGCCGTGGGAACCGAGTTGCTGGAATTGCTTTTGAGTCGTGATTTTCCCCTGTCAGAGTTGAAGCTATTGGCTTCTCCCCGTTCGGCGGGAAATAGTCTCCGTTTTGGAGGAGAGCAACTGACAGTAGAAGCAGTTGGCGATCGCAGTTTTGATGGGGTAGATTTGGTATTGGCTTCCGCTGGAGGATCTACTTCTAAGCAATGGGCTCACAAAGCTGTAGCAGCCGGGGCGGTTGTAGTGGACAACTCCAGTGCCTTCCGCATGGACCCCCAAGTTCCCTTGGTGGTGCCGGAAGTGAACCCAGAAGCAGTAGTTAATCATCAGGGGATTATTGCGAATCCTAACTGCACTACTATTTTGATGAATGTGGCAGTTTGGCCCCTGTATCAGGTACAACCACTGCGGCGTATAGTAGTATCTACTTATCAATCCGCTAGTGGTGCGGGAGCCAGGGCTATGGAGGAGGTGAAAACCCAAGCCAGGGCGATTTTACAGGGAGAAACTCCCCAGGCGGAAATATTCCCCTACCCCTTGGCTTTTAATCTGTTTCCCCACAACTCGCCTATCAATGATTTAGGCTATTGTGAGGAAGAGATGAAAATGATTAATGAGACGCGGAAAATTTTTGGTGATGACAAGTTGAGAGTTTCCGCGACTTGTGTACGGGTTCCCGTACTCCGGGCCCACTCCGAGGCGATTAACTTAGAGTTTGAGCAGCCTTTTGATGTGGCTAAGGCGCGGGATGTCCTGAGTCAAGCCCCAGGGGTCAAGTTGGTGGAAGACTGGCAGGCTAATTATTTCCCAATGCCTATTGATGCAACGGGCTGCGATCCGGTTTTGGTGGGTCGTATCCGCCAGGATCTTTCTCACCCCTGTGGGTTAGAATTATGGCTGTGTGGCGATCAAGTTCGCAAGGGAGCCGCTTTAAATGCAGTCCAAATTGCTGAATTATTGGTAAGTAAAGACCTTCTGTAAGTCCCCCGTGTGGGGTGGAATAACTGAGAACAAGACGGCTAACTATACGGCACAATTGACACAAAAGAAATGGTAAGTTTTGGCAGAGTAATGACGGCAATGGTAACGCCGTTTTGGGAAGATGGTAGCATTAACTATGCAGAAGCAGAGCGGCTGGCGGCTCACTTGGCGGCTAATGGCAGTGATACTCTGGTTGTGTGTGGAACCACTGGAGAGTCTCCGACTCTGACTTGGGATGAAGAACATGAGTTGTTTAAGGTGGTTCAGCAGGCTGTGGCGGGTAAGGCTAAGGTGATTGCTGGTACAGGGTCGAATTCTACCCAGGAGGCGATCGCCGCCACTCAGAAAGCCGCTAAACTGGGGGTAGATGGTTCTTTGCAGGTGGTTCCCTATTACAATAAGCCTCCCCAGGAGGGATTGTATCAACACTTTTTGGCGATCGCCTCAGCTTGTGCAGATTTGCCGATTGTGTTATATAATATTCCTGGGCGTACCGGACAAAATCTCCAGCCCGAAACCGTCGCACGTTTGGCATCGGTTCCTAATATTGTGGCTATTAAAGAGGCTAGTGGCAGCCTAGACCAAGCTAGTCAAATTAGGCAGTTGACACCTAAAGAGTTTCAGATATATTCTGGGGATGATTCCCTGACTTTGCCACTGTTAGCAGTGGGCGGGACTGGGGTGGTGAGCGTAGCGAGTCACCTGGTAGGGAAGCAAATTCAAGATATGATCCAGATGTTTGAAGCGGGTCGGGTGCAGGAAGCAACGGAAATTCATATCAAACTCTTCGGTTTGTTTAAAACGTTGTTTATCACTACTAATCCTATTCCGATTAAAGCGGCTCTGAAATTGTTGGGCTGGAATGTGGGTCTGAGTCGGTCTCCTATGTGTGAACCATCCCCGGAAGTGATTGAAAAGGTAAAGGGAGTTTTGGGAGAATTGGGTTTGATGGAAACTCGGTAAATCGGGGTTTCAGACAATTGAATAGCTGTGATGATTCCTAGGTGTTGATTGCTAGTCAATTGATACTTATAAAAGGTTGTTGAAACCGGGAAAAATCAACCATGGAAAACTAAGTAATTAATGAGGTATCATTATGTCAAGCAACGGCAAATCTTACACCAGAACTAGACCTTCTGCTAGGTCAGTGAAAATTACCAAAAAGTTGGATAATTTACCCAAAAATAGGGAAAAAACCCCGGAAGATAACTCTCCGAAATTGAAAATAATTCCCCTGGGTGGACTCCACGAAATTGGCAAAAATACCTGTGTATTTGAGTATGAAGATGAAATCATCATCCTAGATGCTGGTTTAGCCTTCCCAACCGATGGAATGCACGGGGTAAATATAGTTTTACCAGATGTCACCTACCTACGGGAAAATCGGGATAAAATTAAGGGTATGATTGTCACCCACGGTCACGAAGACCATATCGGTGGGATTGCTTTTCACCTGAAACAGTTTGATATTCCCGTGATTTATGGTCCGAGATTAGCCATGGCTCTGCTTCATGGTAAACTAGAAGAGGCGGGGGTGAGCGATCGCACTGAATTAAGAACAGTAAGACCTCGCGATATAGTGCGTATTGGCAAAAACTTCCTGGTGGAATATATCCGCAATACTCACTCAATCGCTGATAGTTTTACCGTAGCAATTAATACCCCAGTGGGAGTAGTTATCCACACGGGAGACTTTAAGGTGGATCATACCCCCGTTGATGGCGAATTTTTCGATTTTCAGCGGTTGGCTGAATATGGGGAAAAAGGGGTTCACTGTCTGCTGAGTGATTCGACTAACGCGGAAGTGCCTGGGTTTACTCCCTCGGAGGCTTCCGTTTATCCGAATCTGGAAAGAATTATTGCGACCGCTTCTGGACGGGTGTTGGTGACGACTTTCGCTTCGTCCGTTCACCGGGTAAATATTATTCTGAGTATTGCTCAAAAATTAGGGCGCTCTGTGGCTGTGGTAGGGCGATCGATGTTAAATGTCATCGCTCATTCTCGGAATTTAGGTTATATAAAATGTCCTGATAATCTGTTTATTCCTCTCAATGCTATTCGCAGTTTACCTGACGAAAAAGTGTTGATTTTAACCACAGGTTCCCAGGGTGAACCCTTGGCGGCGATGACCAGAATTGCTAATGGCGCTCACCGACAAATTAGCATTAAACAAGGGGATACAATTATCTTTTCTGCTAACCCAATTCCCGGAAATACCATTGCGGTTGTCAATACTATTGATAAGTTGATGATGCAGGGTGCTAATGTGGTTTATGGCCGCCATCATGGTATTCATGTTTCCGGTCATGGTTGTCAGGAAGACCATAAACTGATGTTGGCGTTGACTCGTCCTAAGTTTTTTGTTCCTGTACATGGTGAACATCGGATGTTAGTACAACACAGCAAAACCGCTCAAAGTATGGGTATTCCACGGGAAAATATGGTGATTATCAATAACGGTGATGTGGTGGAGTTGACCGAAAATTCCATTCGCGTTGGTGGTAAAGTTCCTTCTGGTATTGAGCCGGTCGATTCCTCCCGCACTGGGTTTGTGCGTGATGATGTCCTGAAAGAACGCCAACAGTTGGCTGAAGATGGCTTAATTACTGTAGCGGTCGCTGTTAGTGATGAGGGTAAACTTTTGGCTATTCCTGAAACTCACCTGAAAGGGGTGGTGATGACTGCTGATCAGGCTACCTTTAAACAACAGATTGTTAAGGTGATTGAGGCGACTTTAAGCGATCGCTGGTCTGAGTTTAGCCGCTCCTTTGGTAATGGCGAAGGTAATCAAATTGATTGGGTGGGGGTACGCACCGAGATTGAAAGAGCGATCGCTCGTTTGTTGCGGCGTGAGTTACAAAGCAATCCTCTGTTAGTGGTGTTAATGCAAACTCCCGAAGAAAGTCCTGATTCTACCGCTTCTTCTACTACGGAAACTCCTCAGCCAGCTACCGGACGCAGAAGACCTCGCACAGCCGCTCGTGTCGCTTCCTAATTGACTGGAAAAGTTGCCATAAGTGAGCGGGTTTAGCAGTTTCAGATTTAACACTGGTCGCTGCTATCCCGCTCCGGCTTTGCTTAACCGTCAGACTCTCAAGTGTGTTAGTTTTTTTGCTGGCTGAAAAATACGGCAGTCAGAATAATTAACCCTAGTAATGCGAGGGGAACTAACAGAGATAAAATAGGCGTATTAGTTGACATGATTTTGTCTGAATTATGGATTCTGTCTTAATCTGTGTTATAATGTAGGGTAACTTTTTCGGTGAAAGTTATCCAGGGGGAAAGCGTGAATCAAACTGATCTGGTGCAATGGTTGCAGGAAAGAACTGCACTGAGCCTCCTGGATGATGAAATATTACAGGCGATCGCACCTCAACTGGAAGAACGCACCATTCCTATAAATACCGTCGTGGTGACTAAAGGAACTTCCCCAGATCGGCTTTATATTTTGCGATCGGGTGATTTGGAAAACTCAGACGCACCCAAGGCCGATCAGTATTTACCAGGAATGGCTATTAATCTGCAATCGTTACTGTTAAATAATCCAGTTCAACAAACATTAATTACCCGGACAGATTGTCAATTTTGGGTGATGAAGGCTGGAGACTTGCAAAAGTTGGTAGAAGCCTATCCAGAAATCAATCAAGCCTTTTCTCAGCAACTAGCCGAAGAAGTAGAGGAACTTTCCGCTCAATTGGTTTATGAGCAGGAAAGGTTAGCCATTTTACAACCCTATTTAATTCCGAGAGCGCGGCGGGGAATTGTCGGAAAAAGTCGTTATGCGGTGAGGTTGCGATCGCAAATTAAAGAGGCTTCTAAAAATCGTAAATCCGTCCTAATTTTTGGGGAACCAGGAATCGAAAAAGACAACTTAGCAGCTTTGATTCATTTTGGGTCTGATGACCGCCGAGAACCAGTAATTCAAGTAAATTGTTCTAAACTCCAAACCAGTGGCGCAGATTTATTCGGACGGACAGGGGGAAAATCTGGGTTAATTGAAGCCTTGGGAAAGGGAACTTTAATATTTAATAATATCCAAGAATTACCCCCAGAATTAATCCCCGCCATCTCAAATTTATTAGAACTAGGAACTTATATTCCGGTCAGTAAAGGGGCCGCTGAAACCGTCAATGCTAAAGTTTCTCAAGCTCGGATAATCATTATATCAGAAAAGATGGTCGCTAAGATTGAAACCTTAGTCGAAACCGTCATTAAAGTGCCACCTTTGAGGGTAAGAAAATCTGATATTGGCGATTGGGTTAATTATAATATTAGCCTAATTTGTCGGAATAAAGGTATTAACCGAGTCCAGATGACCCCGGAAGCCTTGCGACGACTACAAGCCTATGATTTTCCCAATAATTTGCGGGAATTACGAAACCTCGTAGAAAGAGCGATCGTTCAACTTCAAGGCTGTACAGAAATCACCGAAGAAATTATTTGGCCGTCTCAAACTAAAAAGCAGCAATTCCGAGTTAATTTATTAAATACCTATCCGAAATTCCGCAAATTTCTCAGAAGTCCCTGGTGGCCGGATCGGATTAATTATGGCTTTACTGTAGCTGTTTTTGCCGCCGTCGTGGCGATTTTATTCCTCGGTCCTCAAACGCGATCGCAAAATTTCGCTCTCAACCTATTTTGGGCCTGGTGGTGGCCATTAGTTTTGTTAATCTTCCCATTTTTAGGTCGCGTATGGTGTGCAGTTTGTCCCTTTATGATTTACGGAGAAATCACCCAAAAACTATCTCTCTGGCTGTTTCCGCGTCAATTAAAAAAATGGCCGAGACAGTCAGCCGAAAAGTGGGGAGGGTGGTTTTTATTCGGTTTATTCACCCTAATTTTACTCTGGGAAGAATTGTGGGATTTACCAAATACCGCCTATTTATCAGCTTGTTTATTGCTACTCATTACCGCCGGAGCCATGATTTTTTCAGCTATTTTTGAAAGGCGTTTTTGGTGTCGTTATCTCTGTCCCATTGGCGGTATGAATGGGATGTTTGCCAAATTAGCCATCACCGAATTACGCGCACAGCAGGGAACCTGTTCAGCCGAATGCAACACCTACCAATGCTATAAAGGAGGACCCCCAAAAGGCGAAGGAATGGAAACAGGCGGATGTCCTTTATATTCTCACCCAGCACAATTAGAAGATAATCGAGATTGCGTATTGTGTATGACCTGTTTAAAAGCCTGTCCTCATCGTTCAGTCGAGGTCAATTTGCGACCCCCAGGAATTGAATTATGGACTACTCATATACCTCGCACCTATGAAGTAGCTTTGCTATTTTTATTATTAAATGCCGTATTTTTGCATCATTTACCCCAACTAGAACAGTATTTTAATTTTAGCCTAAATTTAGATAATTTCTGGATACATTTAAGCCTGTCAACCGTAGTCTTAGCTTTACCTGCTATAATTCCCGGTTTCGCTTATCTGATTTATCGTTTAATTTCCCCAAGAAAGCCTCGTAAATTTATCGAGTTAGCTTATGGTTTACTTCCCTTTGTGTTAGCCATTAATTTGGCTCATTATCTACGGCTAGGGTTAGCAGAAGGTGGCAGAATTTTACCAGTTACCCTTGCTACTTTTGGCTTAGATGGTTCCAGTCTCCCCGTTTGGGTTGCTCATCCAGCCGTCATTGAGTTTTTACAGGGAACCACCTTATTATCCGGGATATTAATCGCCATTTTACTCACACAAAAAATTGCTCGCCAACCTATCAAAACCTTATTACCTCAACATTTAGCCACCATTATTTTAGGTTTCATCTCATGGAAAATAGTGGTAGGATTTTAGCATATTAATAACTTCTACTACACCAAATATCTAACTAATTATATATGCCAAAAACCGCACCCCAAAATTTAGAAGATAGTGATGAAGAACTACTTACTTTTAAGTATTCAATAACCAGTTATGGTGCTGATTATCCGGTTGATAGTTTAGTTAAACGGATGAAAAATGGCAGCATATATGTACCACAATTTCAACGAGGATATGTCTGGGACCATAGAGAAGCATCTCGTTTTATTGAGTCCCTATTATTGGGTCTACCAGTACCGGGAATTTTTCTCGCTAAAGAACAAGATACTCAAAAACTTCTAGTTATTGATGGTCAACAAAGGTTAAAGACTATTCAATATTTTTATGATGGGGTTTTTGAACCTAATCAAAGGGAATTTTCCTTAACCAAAGTCGCTGATGAGTTTGACGGATTAACTTATCAAACTCTGTCAGAAGAGGATAGACGTAGACTCGATGATTCAATTATACCTGCTACCATTGTTAAACAGGATGAACCCTCAGATGATAATAGCAGTATTTACTATATTTTTGAGCGACTTAATACCGGTGGTCAACAATTAAAACCTCAAGAAATTCGCGCCTGTATCTATCACGGAGAGTTTAATAATTTATTAGCAGAACTTAATTATCATCAGTGTTGGCGAGATATATATGGTTCCCCAAAACCTGATAAACGTATGCGAGATCAGGAAATGATTTTGCGTTTTCTGGCTCTCTATTTTGAGGGTGATAACTATCAAAAACCTATGAAAGGCTTTTTAAATCAGTTTCTGGGTCAAAATCGCTATTTGAAGAAGTATGATAAATCAGCAATCCAACTGGTTTTTATTCGCACTATTGAAACTGCTTATGAAGTTTGGGGAGGTCGAGCTTTTAAACCGAAAAATCAGATTAATGCAGCAGTTTTTGACTGTATTATGGTGGGTTTAGCTCGTCGATTAGAAAAAGGGTTGATTAATGATAAAGAATCACTCAATACTAATTATCAACATCTTTTAAAGAGTCAAAATTTCCTAGATGTAACTGTCAATAGTTCGCGTACTACTGAGAAATCTATTGTGCAAAGTCGCCTCAGTCAAGCTATCAATGCTTTTGAAAATGTACAATGAAAAATGTAAAATGCGTTATAAACAGCAGTAATAATTAGAGTATATTATCAAAATGCAGTTAAACTTGTTGATATGCTTGAGGAATTGTGTGAGGGTAAATCTGTTTAAAATGTGATCATTATGGGATGATTAATCATTTCTTAGTTAATCAGTATCGACAAACCAGTGATTAATACCAAATCCTACCGCGCGATTAGATTGACATAATTCTGCGGCTAATTTTAGTGACGCTTTTTGACCTATTTCGGTTTCAAATACTGAAGAAAATACCCCATCAATCCCTAAGCTATGATATAATTTCCTTAACTGCTTTGGAGAACCTACTATAGCTGGTTTAATCACAAAAATACCTCGCCAACCTTGTTGATAACATTGGTTGATTTGGGTGAGGGTCGCTACAGATTCATCTAAGGCTATGGGGGTTAAATGACCCTTAGTTAAGGCTAACATTCCCTCTAACTCATTAACACCTAGGGGTTGCTCTAAAAACTCTATTTTAAAGCTAGTATCCCCCAGGTTTATTCTATCACAAATATCTAACCAGCGATCGCCTTCCGAAAAATTTAACCCACCATTCGCATCGAGTCGCAGCGATAACCCTTGAATTTCACTCATTTGGCTGGCTAATATCTGCAACCAATTCAACTCATTATCAATACTATCAACCCCAATTTTCCACTTGAGAGTTTTATATCCCCTATTAACTAAATCTTCCCAACCAGATAAAGCCGCTTTTCCTGTGGGAAGCAGTCCACTATTTTCTAGCTTAGGTATTTCCTTATCATTTCCCTGTAATTCAGTGAAAGCAGACTCCAAACCAAACTGACAAGCTGGGAGACTCATAGGAATCGAAAAAATCAGATTTTCTGTAATTATCCCAGGTAGACTTTCACAAAAATCCATAGCCTCCCTGACAGTTTCCGACCCAAACCAACTAAGAGGCGCAATTTCTCCCCAGCCAACTTTACCCCTTTCGTCCATTAACTCAATAATAATCCCTTCCCTAACCTCCCAGAGTCCGTGATGAGTTTTTAAAGGCTGTTTAAATTTACGGGAGTATTTATTAAAGTTAAATTTAATAGTCATTGAATTGCATTTAACTAGACCAAGCATCAATAATTTTAATCATCGTTTTGTCCGCTAAACCCTTAACACTAGCAATCACTTGTTGATAATTGGTGAATTTACCCAGTTTTTCCCTGGCTTCAAAAATGCCTTTAGCTAGGTTGTTAGCATTACTAATATTAGACCTATTCAATCGCCTAAATAACTCCTCTTGAGTCAAACTATTGAATAAATCGAGGGGGTTAATAATGGGTTGATTTGGCGATTCTGACTCTCTCATTGAGGAAGGTTGGGCAGATTCTATGGCTTTAAATCGCCGTTCATTTTGTTGTTGATAATCCCTCAATTCCTGCTGAATTTGAATCACATAGTTTTCTAGTCGTTGTTCAAGATTATTTAACCGAGACTCTAAATTAGGAGATGGAGATGTGGTTAATGTTAGGGTTTCCCCTATCTGATTATTTATCAAACTAGGAGTTACCGTAAAACTCTCAATTAACTCGACCTGTTTTAATACCTTAGCCTCATGTTTCTCAGCAATCACAAAAGCATTAACCATCTCAGCTTCGCGGGGGTCTTTTTCCCTAGCCTTGACCGCCGCATAATATTCTAAATCCCCTGAAATAACTTGATAACTTTCTAACCCTTGCATTTTCAGGATTAAGGGTTTGATAATTCCCCCACATTCTAAAATGTTATCGGCTAACTCCTCTAATTCAGATTCCGAAAAATTAGACCGAGGGACATTGGAATTAATGCTTTTAACATCCACTAAGAAAAATCTGATCATGATTTATTTACCTAACTTTTCTAAAACTTCCTCTGTTAACTGTACAAATTCCATCGCCGCTGGTGAATCTGGCGCAAATTCTAGCACAGATTTGGGGTCTGGTATCTCTAAATCTCCCATAGTTATAGTCTGGTTGGTACATTGAGACAAAACTGTTCTTTCAAAGATTATGCTATTCATAATCGGTAAATTATGGGAATTTAACAGGGATTCTTTTTGCTTGGGAAAGACATAATTTAAAAATTTAGAGTTGGTGGATATTTTGGATGGCAATATTCCCAAAATCGCTAAATTATTTTTACCAATTAAAGTGCGAAATTCATCAATTTGACTAATAAACTCCAAGACGGTAGGTAATCCTTGATTAGCAAAGGGTTTTAAGTCTGATGGGATGATTAAATAATCCGCCGCAATTAAAGCCATTTCTGCATAAATATCCCGCGAGGGAGGAGTATCAATAATCACAATATCATAATCTTCTTCGACTCGTTTTAGCTTGATGACTAAACGGGTTTTATAAGATACAATCTGGTTGAGTTTATACTGCTTTTCAATTAAGTTAATATGGGAAGGTATGACATCAATTTCTGGCTGATTAAATCCGTCGGTTTTTCTGACGACATCGGGAATAAAGTAATAATCACCTGATTCGATAACATGGGAAACATTGCGATCTCTTAAATCATCATCTTCCACAAATAAAAATTTCATTAAGCCAGTCGCAAAGGTAGAGTTGGCTTGAGAGTCTAAATCGATAAGTAGTATTTTGTGACCTTGTTTTTGTAAACTGGCGGCTAGGTTAATGGCGATGGTGGTTTTACCTACTCCACCTTTATTATGGTAAATAGCAATAGTTTTCATACCTGGTTATTTAAGGCTTTGTTAAAAATTATCATATTTAGACAATAAAATCAAGGATTAAGTCTCCCCAAATTCTGGGATTTTCGGCGTGGATGTTATGACCACAGCCGGGAACTATGATCATGGTTGCGAAGGTACATAAATCCGTAATTTCTCGGTTGATTTGTTGAAATTTATGGTCAAATTCTCCCACCAATAATAGTAAAGGTATCTGATTTTGAGATAACTTATCCCAGAGTGGTGGCTGGTTTCCGGTTCCCGAATTAATGAGAATTTTAGCTAATTGATTGGGGTTATTTTGGAGTCGATCGCCTATAATTTTATCAAAAATGGGCGAGTTTTTCAAGGATGTAAATAGGGGTAAACTATACCACCAGTTGAGGAAGTCTTCAAAAGGGATATTTTGTAACTGATCGGCTATTTTATCATCTGATAAACGTCGCTGCGATCGCTCAATTTCCGTTTTCAGTCCCGGCGATGCTGATTCCAGAATTGCTTGCTTAAATCGTGTAGGATAGTGTAAAATCAAATAGAGTCCTAAACGACCTCCCATAGAATATCCAACCAGGACACAATTATCAATTTTCAGGTAATCCAAAAGACCAATTAAACCGGAGGCGATCGCTGGCATTTTATAGGCTTCATCTCCTGCTAATACCTGAGTTTTTCCTTGTCCTGGTAAATCAATAGTTAAGCAGCAGAAATCATCAGGAAGGGAGGATATAGCCAGGTCAAAGTCTCGGCAATTTCCCATAAAGCCATGTAATAGCAAAATTATAGGCTGAGTGCGATCGCCTTTTAATTCACCATAAAAACTATAACACCCCACCCGCCATTGTGGCATTTAATGCACTCCTATTTATTAGTCAAACACCCAATGCAAAAATGGAACCGCCGCCGCACAAAAAGCCATAAACCCAAATAACCCCCCCAGCATTCCATACAGCAAAAATTGGTCGCCGCGATCCTTAGCCAATTTGACAATCACGTAACTGTAGCCATAGCAAACCAGGAAGAAAAGAACAATAAAGCCAGTGAAGTAATATTGCATAACCAAATCATGTCTAAAAAGCCTAATTGTCCATTATAGGAAAATTATGGTCAATCGCCTAAAATTTCACAAAAATTTAGTATTTCCCAGAGATTAATGAGTAACAGGCGTTTGCTGTTCAGGTATACTGAGGGTGATCACAAATTCTGTGCCGCCACCTACCTGGGAATTACACTGCAACTTTCCGCCGTGATTTTCGACTACAATTTGATGAGAAATAGACAATCCCAAACCCGTCCCCTGACCCACAGGCTTAGTAGTAAAAAAGGGATTAAAAATCTGTCTTTGGATCGATTCAGGAATTCCCGGACCATTATCAGCAATTTTAATAACAACCGAGTCTAGCTGGTCTGGAGATTTAGCTTTTTCCACTGTAGTTTTGATGGTAATTATCCGAGGGTCTGGTTGAGTGGCTAATGCATCGATCGCATTAGCCAATATATTCATAAATACCTGATTCAATTGACTAGGATAGCATTCCAACTTAGGTAATTCGCCATAATCTTTAATCATTTTAATTTCACAACCGTGGTGCATTTTCATGCGACCTTGTAAAATCAGTAAAGTGCTTTCGATACCCTCATGTAAATCTACAGCCTTGCGGGTAGCTTCATCGAGGCGAGAAAAGTTTCTTAAAGAGACAACAATATCTTGAATTCGGGTAGTTCCCAACTTCATTGAATCCAAAGCATTAGGTAAATCATCAAGCATAAATTTCAAATCTACTTCCTTAGCAAAATCGATAATTTCTTCCCTAGGTTTTGGGTAGTTTTTATGATATAATTTCACCAGTTCAATTAAATCTTTAATGCAGGTTTCTAGGTGCATTAAATTTCCATGTATAAACGCCAAAGGATTATTAATTTCATGAGCCACCCCTGCGACCATTTGTCCTAAACCGGACATTTTCTCAGCCTGAATTAATTGTGCTTGGGTGCGTTTTAATTCTTGTAGAGTTTTGGCTAACTCGATCGCTTTCTGGCGTTGTTGTATTTGTTCCAGTCTAAGGCTAACTTCCATAGCTTTGCGATCGCTAATATCCCTAACAATAGCCAATACCTGATCCTCACCACTAGGGACATAACGCGCCTCATAATGGTGATATCTACCCGAAACCGATAGCACATATTCTCCCTGCTGAATTTGTCCAGTGTTGAGGGTTTGAGTCAAATAATGGCGCGTCCATTCAGCCAAATCTTGAGAAAAAACCGCATCAATTTTCTGTCCCACAATATGGGTTGGTAAACCGGGATTGGGGCAATTTTTAGGCGGGAAGTAGTCAAGAATTATCCCCTGAGAATTTATCCTAAATATCAAATCAGGAATAGCCTCAATCAAGCTGCGATTTCTCGCTTCACTTTCTCGCCAAGCCGAGGCTATTTTTTGACGTTCAGTGATATCACTTTCCACAGCAATAAACTTAGTCAAATTTCCCAATTTATCAAAAATAGGATTGATACTTATCGACAACCAATAAGATTCTCCATTGCGTCTATAGTTAAGAATTTCTCCTTGATAAGGTTGATGTTGTTGGAGTGCTTTAGCAATCTCGCAGACGGTATCTGGGTTAGTGTCGGAACCTGGCAAAAACGAACCAGACTGGCGACCTCGTACCTCATCAAAGAAATATCCGGTAATAGTTACAAATCCGGTATTAACCCACTCAATATAGCCATCACAATCACAGATAATTACAGCATTATCAGTCTGAGTCGCCACCCAGGACAACTGAAGCAGTTGTTCTTCTATCTGAGGTCTAGTTTCATCTTTATTGGTAATTACCCAATAGCGAGAAGGAGATAATCCCGATGGTGCTTCCACAGGAACAATAGTTGTTTTTAGCAAAATATGTTGTCCGTTAGCAATATGTTGTTGAATTTCTCCTTCCCAAATCTTACCCTGATTGACAACTGACCATAATTGCTCCCAAAAATTAGGGGAATAATAAGGGGAGTCAAACAAGGGGTGAGGGTGATTAATCACCTGTTCCCAAGACTTACCCCACATTTCAATAAAGGGTAGGTTAGCATCTAAAACCGTCCCATGTTTATCAATCATACTAACCGGGTTAGTGCGATCGATAATGGTTCGCAGTTCCCCATATTCTTGCTGAGTTTGACGAAGTTCATTTTTGAGTTGACGTAACTCAGCGATCGCCGTTTGATAGGCGTTTAATAAATCTTCAGGATAGTTGTTAACAATTAATTCAGCGGTCATTAGCACTCCAGGGGGTAAATCAGGTTTTGGTTAAGAACTTCTTGGAAAATTTTTGACGCTATAGGTTGAGCCATCAAAAACCCTTGAGCCAATTCGCATCCCCAAGATTTGAGTTGGCAAAATTGTTCTAAGTTTTCAATCCCTTCCGCAATAGTTTCCATTCCCAGGGACTGAGCCAGCTTCACAATAGCATAGGCGATTTTAGTTTGATGTTCCGAAGCACTCATCCCCTGAATAAAAGAGCGGTCTATTTTCAGGGTATCAATAGGAAAACATGAGAGACGACTAAGGGAGGAATGTCCGGTTCCGAAGTCATCTATACATAATCTAATCCCCAAATCTTTAATTTTTCGGAGAGTAGTAACCGCCACTTCTGTCGATTCAGCGATCGCCGTTTCTGTCAGTTCAAACCTAATCAATTCAGGAGAGCATTTAGTGGCTTCTAATATCTCCTTAATTTTTTCGACAATTCCCTGATTTATTAGTTGTTTGGTCGATAAATTAACGCTCAAAAATGGCGGTGCGTCTTGATAAATACATTCCCATTGTTTAGCCTGAATACAAGCCTGTTCAATTACCCAATCTCCCATCTTAACAATTAACCCAGTTTCTTCAGCCATAGGAATAAATTGCTCTGGAGAAATCAAACCCAAAGTCCCATGTTCCCACCTAAGCAGGACTTCACAACCCACAATCCGATTAGTTTTCATCGAGATAATTGGCTGATAGTTAAGTAGCAATTCCTCACGTTTGAGAGCATAACGCAGATCCGTTTCTAGCTGTAGTTGCTGTCGGACTCGGTGGTGCATCGCTTGGGTAAAAATTGCATAACTTCCCTTCCCTCGGTCTTTGGCTCTATATAAGGCTGTATCAGCATCGCGGAGCATATCTGCACTGCAATTATACCCCATACTACTCAGAGCGATACCAATACTAAGACTGGTAACAGTTTCTAGGTGGTCTTCCCCCAAAATAATGGGTTTTTTGATGGTCTGTTGAATTTTATTAGTTAGTTGAGAAATTTCCGACAGGTCTTGAATATCATCAATTATAATAGCAAACTCATCTCCTCCCCACCGAGATAGAATATCTTGGGGACGGATACAGCTTTGTAGACGATCGCCAATTTCAATCAGTAGTTGATCTCCGGCTTGATGTCCAAAACTATCATTAATCAATTTGAAGCGATCGACGTCCATAAACAGCAGACCAAACAAATAGTCTTGACAGTTTTGTGTACGGTCTATCGCTTTCTGAAGTTCAGTTATAAAGTAACCTCGGTTATATAGACCCGTTAGGCTATCATGGTTAGCCTCGTAGATTAGGCGATTATGTTGATTTTGGCGTTCAGTCACATCTCTTTGAATAGCTAAATAGTGTGTTATCTGTTGGCGATCGTTATATATAGGTTCAATATGCCACTCATTGACAAATTCGCTTCCATCCTTGCGATAGTTAATCGTCTGACCATAAAACACCCCTCCATCTTTAAGATCCAGTTTCATCCTTTCCAAAATCGTGCGATCTGTTTTTTCCCCTTGCAAAATTCTAGGAGTTCGACCGATCGCCTCTGTGGGACCATAACCAGTCATTCTAGTAAATGCCTTATTGACAAACACAATTGCAGGTCCAGGAAATTCCAGATTAGCCGTAGTGATGACCACAGAATCATCAGCACAGCAAACCGCTGTTGCCAACAACTTCAAGTGTTCTATCATCTCTACACTTAAACCATGTGCCGAATCATTCTCACTACAAGAATTACCCCTCGCCACGATACTCTCATCAATATTGATTGGAGGAACTAACTGCCTCCTATAGGCATCCAAATCATTCATAGCCACTAATTTTGTTCCGTAAACGACGACTGACCGAACCCTGTAACGTTTCTCGGTTCAGCTAGACCCAATTAGCAGACCCCTAGGATGAGCCAGGTTCCGAGATGCAATAGGTGTATGAGAAGCTACTCTTGGTGATTTTACACCAAATCTTAAAAAAATACTAAGATTGGGGTTTCCGAATTATTTATGTGATACCTGCACAGTGGCATTATGGGACTCAGTTTTAGATAGAATTGTATACCCAAATTTCCATCGCACTGTATACCCAAAGACAGACTTTCAGGATTTCTCAGACAATGGGAAAATTAACTGACGAGGCCTTCCGGGAGCGATAGGTCTCGCCCTCTACCCGAAGCGGGTCGCTGCTATATGCAGTCCGCGTGCCTCCCAGAGAAGAAACCCAGCTTCTATCCTATCTTCAAACTTTGAACAATAAAAAGCCCCGCCTAGACAATTAATCAGCGGGGCCTGCTATAAAGCAAATTAGCCAAGCTACTGGACTCCTACAATCCCGCGTGATTAAGTCTC
>NZ_JARPLU010000094.1:0-14851 GCF_032349615.1 Limnospira sp. PMC 1279.21
TATCGTCGCATTGTCAGGCAATAGCCGGATAAATGTCGCGTAAATGTATCAGTTTAGCAGAAAATTGGAGGTCTGGGATCTAATTTCAAGGCATAGCTACTAATTTGATAATTTGAGGACGATTTGAGATGATGGCTAATTTGTCAAGACTATTGTGGCTCCTACCAATGGTGACTATTACGGCTGCGGTAAGTTCTGATGCGATCGCGATCGCCTCTACGGGGACTATAGCAGAAAATGCGATCGCTCAAGGGCGGATCAGGGCTCCTTTTTTTGAGGAAACCCAAGACCCTGGGTTTACCAACACTTTTCTTAGGGATGCTTTGGGGGGTGTTGCTAACCCATTAGAGAGTAGTAATGGTAGTAGCGCAGCAGAAACCATTACCACAGGATCTGATTCCCTACAGACCATACAAAACAACTTTAACAGGAGTAGGGGAGACTTGAATGGAGGTCCATCTCCCCGTAATGGTCGTTCTATAGTGACTCCAGATAATGGCAGAATACCGACAGGTAGAGGTATTTTTCGGTCTTTACCCCCTTCTGGTCGCTAAGAAAGAATTAATTAATAATTGGGGAGAAACCCGGTTTCTTCGAGAAACCGGGTTTCTTGACCTGTGGGGGAGAAACCCGATATTGTAGGGTGCGTCAGACCCCGATACTTAGGAATTCCAGAGATGATTAATGCTGACGCACCTTCTAGGGGAAAGGTGGTGCATCAGATGAACAAAATTTGCCGTTCACCCGATAGGTTATCCCTCTGACTCACCCTACGAATGAGTGATAATGATTAATTACCAATGGTAGCATCGAAAAATTTTTCGCCCCTACTGGTGGGTGAGGGCGGGTTTATTGGTATTGTCGGTGGGAACTGACGATTGACAGTAGAACCCGCCCCTACATGGTGTTTAATTCAATTATCCATTGTCCAAAAAAGTCATCAAAAACAAATCTAATTCCTTGGTCGCCGATGTCAGTTAACAGCGCCTCGGCTGCTTGTTGCACCCCAGGTGAACTATTCTCTGATTGATTTTGAGGAAACCAAGAATCTGTCTGTCCAGGGAAAGAACCTCCCCATATCAGTGTCAGGTCTGGGAAAGAACCTCCAACTAAATCTTCGCCTCTGAGCTGTAAATCAAGACTTCCATCGCTGTAGCGACGAGTTTCTTGATTGTCTGTATCAATGACTGTATCAATCAGATTAGCATCCCACTGACCAGTTAAATCGGAAATCAAATAACCGTTACCAGTTAGTGCATCTCTAAAGTTAGAAAATCCAGTTATTTCTCCGGTTCCCTGTAAAGATCCTTCTAACTTCTCGTCTGTGTCTGGATCATTGTCTGGTGCTAGTGTCGGAATAAAAGGAATAGTCCCACCAGTCAAAGTCTCTTCGCCGTTGGGTGGTTCGAGAGTATCTTCTCCGGGTACGCCAATTAAGAGGATATCATCAATAGATAATCGGGGATTACCGATAAATGTGGCGACGGTTACAGGGGGTTGTGTTCCTGAACCGTCGGGGTCATAGATAAGGTTTCCGGTCTGTAATTCATAGGCGAGAATGGGACTGCTAATGGTGTCGAGGTTATCGGGATTAAATTCTCCGGTTTCGAGGAAAATAAATTGTTCAGGACTCAGGCTATTTTCGGGGGTAGTACCTCTGGTGAAGCCGAATTGATCACTGTCAAATAGAAGGCGATCGCTTCCGGGGGTAAAATCAACAATTAGGTCAACTCCTAAATTAATTTGATTGGGAGATAGATAAGCAAAGGTATCGCTTCCTTCACCACCGACGAGGGTATCATCCCCAGCACCACCAATTAAACAATCATTACCTAGATTACCAAATAGGGAGTCATCACCATCAGAACCAATGAGGGTATCATCACCTGCATTACCATCAATGGCAGTAAGAATATTAACATTAACCGGAACTCTAATTAGATTTCCTTCGGAGTCGATCGCTTCATAACTAAAACTGCCAATATTTCCGCCGGGGAGGGTGGGAATAAACTCGGCGGCTGTACCACCTTCTAGGATATTAACATTTCCGCCGATTAAATCGGTGATGGTATTTATCACGGCTATGCGTTCATTATCAGAAGCGGGAATGGTGACGGGAACGCCAACAAAATCGATGGTATCGTTAGCAGCGATCGCATCATTTCCGGGAGTACCATTAATTAAAGCGAAGGCGGTGATATTTCTAGTATCTTCATCTGTAGGATCATCATCATCACCATCATCTAGGGTATCGTCTCCGGCTGTACCAATCAAGATGATATCATTAACAGATAGGGGAGGGTTGCCTTGTAAATTAGCAATAATTTCGGGGGGTTGTGTTCCTGAACCGTCGGGGTCATAGAGCAGGTTTCCGGTCTGTAATTCATAGGCGAGAATGGGACTATTTATGAGGCTGAGATTATCTTGATAAGTTCCGGTTTCCACGAGAACCAATTGTTGAGGACTCAGGATATTTTCCGGGGTAGTACCTATTTGAATAAAGCCGAATTCCTCACGGTCAAATAGAAGGCGATCGCTTCCGGGGGTAAAGTCCAAAATCAAATCAGTTCCGGTGGTGATTTGACTGCGGGAAATATAGGCAAAAACATCATTGCCAGCACCTCCGAATAGGGTATCATTTCCGGCATTTCCAAACAGGGTATCATCCCCATCATCTCCTGATAGGAAATCATCACCCTTTCCGCCATAGAGAATATCATTATCAGCACCTCCATATAGCAGGTCATTTCCCGGACCGCCAAAGAGGATATCATCACCACTACCACCAAAGACGATATCATCACCACTATCTCCTAAGAGGGTATCATCGCCTGCTTCTCCGAATAAGCAATCATTACCCGCGCCGCCATAGAGGAGATCTGGTCCTGAACTTCCAATCAGAACATCATCGCCACCTAAGCCGTTAATACGGGTGACGGGAAGAATATCGATAAATACATTAGCACTATCTTCGGTGTTGCCATCACTGGCGGTATAGGTAAAGCTGGCTTGGGTTCCCCCAGGCAATGTGGGGGTAAATCTGACAATGGTATCATTATTAAGTAAGGTTACGACCCCGCCTGTGATGTTGCTGACGCTGCTGATAAATAAACCTGTCTCGGGACTATCATTGTCTAAAACTGGAATTTCGACGGGATTAAAGGGTGCAAAAATGGTATCATCGGAGTCGGTTCCGTCTATTTCCTGGGGAGTGGCGGCGCGAACTTCCCTGGCGATGATGTTGACGGTTTCGGGGCGAGTCAATGAAACCGGATCAACTAGGATAATATCATTGGGGGATAAATTGGGGATGCTGCCATCTTCTGATTGTAACTGCGCGATCGCTATAGGTGGAGAGGTTCCCAAGCCGTCTATATCGTATTCCAGAAGTCCGGTAATGGTATCGTAAAGCAGAATCGGGATTTCTGTATTTTCGGGTAGGGATTCTCGATTGGTGGTAAACTGTTCGGGGTTGAGGGTTTGGGTCTCGGTATTGAGAGCGGATAAACCAAAACCACCTTCCTCTAGGGATTGGCTTTTCAAAACTAGGCGATCGCTATTTGGTGTAAAGTTTAATATGCGATCGGGTTGTGTACCTCTGTCATTAGGGGACAGGTAGACTAAGGTATCATTCCCTGTACCAGCCGTGAGGGTGTTTACGCCTGCACCACCTTCTAGCCAATTATTCCCCCCGCCACCAGATAAGCAATCATTCCCCTCCCCACCAAATAGGGAATCATTACCAATACCCCCCAACAGGGTATCATTACCCGCGCCACCGTCAAGGATATTATCTCCTGACCCGGCTTGTAGGAGGTCGTCCCCTAAACCGCCAAAGAGGGTATCATCACCAGGACCCCCTAAGAGGGTATCGTTACCACTTCCCCCCAAGATAGAGTCGTTTCCGGTCCCCCCGTCAAGGGTTTGGTCGAATTGGTCTCCCACTAGGGTATCATTTCCGCCTCTCCCTTGTATGGCTGTTACTGGCTGAAAACTAATGGTTGCGGTAGCGGTAGCAAATTGGTTATGGCGATCGCGCAATGTATAATCAAAGCTACCAGAACCGCCAAGGGAGGTTGTATCGGGGATAAATTCTACTCCGACTCCCCCAGGGAGAATGGTAGCACTCCCGTTACTGACATTCTCAATACTAGTGATGGCTTTTTCATCCCTAATAAAATCTGGCGGGAGGGGGATAGTTAATCTGGGTTCTGCGGCTTGGAGAAAATCATTATTTTCTGTACCGACAACTAAGCTGGGGGTTTTTTCATTAATCGGGTCAGCGACGAGGGTGGTAAAATAGGAGATTCTAATATTGTCTATGGCTAATTCTGTGGCTTCGGAACCAATGGCAATAATTCCGGTGTTCCGAGGGAGGGTGGTACTAAAGCGCCGAAATTCGTTAAATGTTTCTCCTGGGGTGGCTAATAAAACGTCAGTCCCTAGAGAATTGCCTTCTCGGTCAAATAGTTCGACGGTATGTTCTCGATTTGGGGAGGTGTAGTGAAAGGAAAAGTTACCCCCTCCTATGCTTAATGGTGATAAATTTCTGAGGTCAATGGTAATGCGATCGCCTGTCACTAATTCATTGACTTCTATCTCTTCGGCATCTTCGGCATCTTCGGCATCTTCCGTGTTTACAATAGGTTCGGAATATGAGACAACTGTAGTTCCAGGGGGGGAAGTTCTGGTGGCATCAAATAAGCCTTCTCCCCCTTCATCGACACTCACCAAAGCTATGGCGTTGGGGGAAAATCTCACCCCATCGATTGTGCCAATGGGTGCAAAGTTGCGAGTTTGGAAATCTTCAAAGTCAAAAAATAGTTCCCGCATTTTATTGGCTTAAAAAAATATATATGTTGGCTGATAATTAACCTAAGTTAACCCCTGGCGGATTACCTTATCACATTTAACCGACTTTGGCAAGGGCTCCACCTCAAGATTAAGTTAATTGGTTGACAGAAAGAGTTATTTCAATTATAATTAAGAGGCATATAATAGGCAGCAGTTTTATCAATACCACGCTTCGTGGTGAAAGACTATGGCAAGCAACTCATCATATACCCTGACCGAATTAGAAAGCGCGATTATTAGAGAGCCGTTATTAGTAACAGTAGAAACAACGGCGAGGGAAGCGATCGCGCTGATGAGTGAAAGTCGCGCCAGTTGTAGTATATCATCAAAAGCCAGTGTTCTATTAGAGGAAGTTTATGGAGAGGCGCGTTCCAGTTGCGTCTTGGTAGTAGAAGGGGAGCAATTAGTAGGTATTCTGACTCAGGGAGATATCATCCGACTTTGTACAGAAAAAAGACCCTTAGAGCAGTTATTGGTAGGGGAAGTCATGACCGCCTCAGTATTAAGCTGGAGGGAGTCAGAATTGAGCGACTTTTTTGAAGTGATTGATTTGCTGAGGAAAAATCAAATCTGTCACCTACCGCTAGTGGATGATAGCGATCGCCTAGTAGGGTTAATAACCCATGAAACTCTGCGTTATATTAGCCACCCCATAGACCTGCTGAGATTACGAACGGTAGAAGAGGTAATGACAACAGAGGTTATTTGTGCTAGTCCTGAGAGTAACCTGCTAGAAATTGCCTGTTTAATGACACAATACCGGGTCAATTGTGTAGTTTTAGTAGAAACCGATTTCGTGAACAATTCAACGGCTGTCAATGTTCCGGTCGGTATCCTGACCGAGGGAGATATTGTCAAGTTTAATACCTTCTGCTTAGACCTAGAAAACTATAGCAGTAAACAGTTAATGAGTACCCCAGTGTTCTCGGTCGCCACCAATGAGAATCTGTGGAGAATTCATGAGTTGATGTCATCCCAATATATCCGGCGAGTTGTAGTCACAGGTTCCCATGGTGAACTCTTAGGGATAGTGACCCAAACCAGTATGCTCAAAGTGCTAAATCCTCTGGAACTGTATAAAATGACGGAGATTTTAGAGGGTCGTATATCGGAGTTAGAATTAGAAAAAATTAGGATTTTAGAAACTCAGGCGAAACAACTAGATGAACAGGTCAAAAAACGGACTTTAGAACTAGAACAGGCGCACCACAGAGAACAACTGGTATTTGAGATTACCAACCGGATTAGGTCTTGGTTAAATTTACCGGAAATCCTGGAGGAAACGGTTAAACAAGTCCGGATTTTGTTAAATTGTGATCGGGTAGTAATCTACCAATTCAACCCAGATTTGAGCGGTGATATCGTAGCGGAATCAGTAATGGAACCCTATACATCCTGCTTAGATAAAAATATTAAAGATACCTGTTTTCAGGACAACCCATCAATGTATCAAGACGGAAAGATTTTCGTAGCACCAGATATTGATCAGGTGGGATTAAGTGAATGTCATTTATCTCTGCTCAAACAATTTGAAGTCCGAGCAGATTTAGTAGTTCCAATTGTTTTATCTAACCATGAAGCGGAAAGCCAATCTAAGAGTTTGTGGGGTTTATTTGCGATTCATCAATGTAGTAATACGCGGCTGTGGTTATCAGAAGAAATCCAGATAGTCCAACAGTTGGCGCTACAGGTAGCGATCGCTATTCAACAAGCGATCGCCTACGATGACCTACAAAGGGAACTACAGGAACGCCAACAAATTCAAACCTGTTTACAAGAAACAGAAGAACGTTATGCGACTCTGACAGATTTAATCCCGGTGGGAGTTTTTCGGACGGATAAGGAGGGTGATTGTATCTATGTCAATGAGGAATATTGTCAGATGACGGGACGTATTCCTGGGGAAACAATTGGTTTATCTTGGCAAATTTCTGTGCATCCTGAAGATAGCGATCGCATTAATGAAGCCTGGAAACAGACTCAAGTAAATCATCACCCATTTAAGGAAGAATATCGTTTAGAAGCCGGGGAAAATCAGTTGTGGGTGTTTGGTCAAATTGTCCCGGAATTTAGTGTAGAAGAAACAGTAAATGGCTATGTGGGTACTATTACAGATATTAGCGAACAGAAAGCGGCACTTTGTGAACGGGAAAAAGCGGAAACCGCATTACAAGATCTTAATCAATCTTTAGAAGCGACGGTCAAACAGCGAACCCAGGAACTTTCTCACCTTAGCGATCGCCTACAATTAGCGATTAAGTCAGCCCAAATGGGAATTTGGGATTGGGATATTTCTCAGAATCATCTAACCTGGGATGATCAGATGTATAAAATTTATGGAGTCTCACCTTTAGAGTGTCCCCAGACAGTGGAATTATGGAAAAACTCCCTACACCCAGAAGACGCTGAATTAACTCAGGCAATTTTACAGGAAAGTCTGCGAGGGGAAAGGGAATTTAATCCAGAATTTCGGATTGTACGTCCTGACGGTTCTATAGTTTTTATTAAAGCAAATGCTCTAATTATTCGCAACCCCGAAGGAGAACCTCAAAGGATGATCGGTACTAATGTTGATATTACCGAGAGTAAACAAGCCGAGTCCGACCGCCAACAATTACTAAGGGAGTTATCCGATCTAAAGTTAGCCATAGACCATTCAGCGATCGTAGCTGTTACTGATGCGAGTGGAGTGATTACCTACGTCAATAATCGCTTCTGTGAAATTTCCGGTTATTCCTCGGAAGAATTAATCGGTAAAAGCCATCGTATCGTTAACTCAAGATGCCATCCCCCTGGTTTTTTCGCGAATTTATGGCGGACTATTTCTAGTGGTAAAGTTTGGCATGGAGAAATTTGTAATCGCTCTAAAAATGGTTCTATTTACTGGACTGAAAGTACCATTGTCCCTTTTTTAAATTCCCATAAAAAAGTCTCTCAATATTTAGCTATTCGCTTTGATATCACCGCTCGCAAACAGGCGGAAGCTAGGCTATTAGACTATTCCCATGAGATTGAGGACTTATATAATAAAGCACCCTGTGGCTATCATTCCCTCGATGCTGAGGGTCGCTATGTCAAAGTTAATGATACGGAACTGCAATGGTTAGGATACTCTCGTGAACAATTACTTGGGAGACGTTTAGCAGATTTTCTCACCCCGGACAGTCGAGAGATATTTGAGAGTAATTTTGAGTTATTTAAACAGCAAGGATATCTCAAAGATATGTTGCTGGAGATGATTAGTAGTAATGGTCACGTTTTCCCGGTACTCTTGAATTATAGCGCCGTTTATAATCCCCAAGGTGAATATCTTTATAGTCGTTCAACTTTGTTTGATATTACCGACCTAAAATCAGCGCAAATAGCCTTAGAAAAAAACCACAACCTTCTACAGTCAATTACCCTCGCACAATCCCAGTTTATTACATCGGAAAATCGCCTAACTATTTTTGATGGTTTACTTAGCAGCTTGCTAACTTTAACTGATAGTGAATATGGCTTTATTGGCGAGGTAATGTTCCGAGATAATGGGGGAGCAACCATGGAAGAAACTTTCCTAAAAATTCGGGGAGTTCCTTATCTAAAAACCCATAGCATAAGTAATGTGGCTTGGGATGAAGCCACGGAGAAATTTTATCAAGAAAACCATGAAGAAGGCATGGAATTTGATAATATGAATACCTTATTTGGGGCGGTAATTATGACCGGGAAACCTGTTATAGCTAACAGTCCTAGCAGTGACCCACGCCGGGGAGGGACTCCTAATGGTCATCCCCCTTTAAATAGTTTTTTGGGGTTGCCATTTTTTAGCAGTTCGACTCTCGTGGGAATAGTGGGAATTGCCAATAAACCAGGTGGCTATCATGAGGAAATGATTGATTATTTACAAGCCTTTTTAGTTACCTGTGGCAATTTAATTGAAGGGTATCGTTTACACCGGAAAAGAAATGAGGCGGAAGAGGCTAAGAAAGCCGCTGAACAGGAAATTGCTAAACAGTTGGCGAGTATTGAAGCTGCGGGGGATGGTATTGCTATTGTTCAGGATGATTTGTATCAGTATGTAAATCACGCTCATTTGGTCATGTTTGGTTATTCTGAACCTGAAGATTTAGTCGGTCATAGTTGGAGAAAAATCTATTCTCCTACAGAAATTCAACGCTTTGAAAATGAGGTTTTCCCGATTGTAATGCGCGATCGCTACTGGACTGGAGAAGCGATCGCCACTCGTCAAGACGGGACGAGTTTTGCGGAAGAATTATCTCTGACCCTAACGGAAGATAACCTGTTAATTTGTGTCTGTCGAGATATTAGCGATCGCCGAGAAACCGAAGCCAAACTGCGCCAGACTAATCAGGAATTGATGCGCGCTACCCGTCTGAAAGATGAGTTTCTCGCCAATATGAGTCATGAACTACGCACCCCCCTTAATGCTATTTTAGGAATGACTGAGGGTATGCAAGAAGAGGTATTTGGTACTTTAGGCGATCGGCAAAAACAAGCATTACAAACTATTGAACGCAGCGCCAGTCATCTCCTGGAATTAATTAACGATATTTTAGATCTGGCTAAAATTGAAGCCGGGGAAATGAAACTAGACCTTAATTATACTTCGATTCGCCCCCTGTGTCAATCTAGTATAGCTTTTATTAAGCAGCAAGCCTTTAAAAAAGGGATTTCCATTAATGTACAAATTCCCCAAGCCTTACCAGACTTATATATTGATGAACGCCGCCTGCGTCAAGTGTTAATTAACCTCCTCAATAACGCGGTTAAATTCACCCCATCCCGAGGTAAAATTAGCCTGGAAGTTAAGTTACAGCCACCCCCGATAGACAGCGATAAATCCCGAGTCCGTTTTGCTGTGATTGATACGGGAATTGGTATTAATGAAGAACAATTATCAAAACTGTTTAAACCCTTTACTCAAATTGATAGCGCTCTCAATCGTCAATATGAGGGAACAGGTTTAGGATTATCCCTAGTTAAACGCATTGTCGAAATGCACGGAGGTACTGTTAATGTGATTAGTAAAGTGGGGTCAGGAAGTCAGTTTATTTTTGAGATTCCTTGTGATGATATCTTAATCGGAACTAACACCCCCCATCTATCATCTAATACCTCGGATTTCCTGACGAAAACTGAAGATGTGGCTCAAGTTTCTCCCCTGATTTTAATTGCTGAAGATAACGAAGCTAATATCATGAGTTTGTCGAGTTATTTGGGTGCTAAAGGCTACCGTTTAATTATTGCTAAGGACGGTCAACAGGCGATTGATTTAGCACAATCAGAATCTCCTAATTTAATTCTGATGGATATTCAAATGCCGGGAATAGATGGCTTAGAAGCAATTAACCGTATCCGCCAAATCCCCACCATGACCCAAGTGCCAATTATTGCCTTAACCGCCTTGGCTATGACAGGCGATCGCGAAAAATGCCTAGAAGCTGGCGCAAATGATTATGTAGCCAAACCCGTTAAATTAAAACAACTCAACGCCAAAATTCAGGAAATTTTAGACTTATAATTGGAGACTTATAATTGATGCAGCATTCAGGAATATGAAACTATTGTGTTTAAGTAATGGTCACGGGGAAGATATCATCGCTGTCAGAATACTGCAACATCTGCGAACACCAGTTAATAACCTAGCCGCTTTACCCTTAGTAGGGGAAGGAAAAGCCTACCAGCAATTACCGGATATTCCGATTATTGGGAGAGTCCAAAAAATGCCTTCTGGGGGATTTATTTATATGGACAGTTCCCAACTCCTGGGAGATTTGAAAGGGGGGTTATTACAGTTATTATATTCCCAGGTGCAGACCGTCCGCCAGTGGGGGAAAGAGGGGGGATTTATTTTGGCGGTGGGGGATATTGTCCCCCTATTTTTAGCCTGGTTAAGTGGTGCAGAATATGCTTTTGTGGGGACGGCGAAATCTGAATATTATTTGCGGGATGAAAACGGACAGTTATCTCGCCAGTCCTGGTGGCAAAAATGGGAGGGGTGGTCAGGTTCCGTATATTTACCCTGGGAACGTTGGTTAATGACTCATCCCCGTTGTCGGGTGGTGTTTCCCCGCGATAGACTGACCACGGAAACTCTGCAAAGGTGGTCAATTCCGGCTGTTGATTTGGGTAATCCTATGATGGATAATTTGGAACCTGGGGGAATTATTGCGCCGTCGCCACCGGGTGTGTTAAACTTGACTTTATTGCCGGGTTCTCGTAGTCCAGAGGCTTATGAGAATTGGCGGTTAATTCTAGCAGCAGTATCGCAGCTAAAAATATCACCCCTCCGGTGTTTGGCTGCGATCGCACCTAGTTTAGATTTAGACCCCTTCGGTTCGGTTCTGAAGGCGACCGGGTGGGTTCCAGTTGATGGTCATACCAGCAAGGAACAACAATTGTTTCAGCGCGACCAAATGACTATGCTGCTGACCCGTGAGGGGTTTAATGATTGTCTCCACCTAGGCGATATGGCGATCGCTATGGCGGGGACGGCTACCGAACAGTTTGTCGGTCTGGGAAAACCTGCGATCGCTATTCCCGGAAAAGGTCCGCAATTTACACCAGCCTTTGCTGAGGCACAAAGTCGCCTACTCGGTCCGTCACTAATTCTTGCCGAAAATCCCCAAGCAGTGGCAGGAGTGGTGCGATCGCTTCTACAGGACTCCCCACAACTAGCCACTATTGCCGCTAATGGTCGCCGCCGTCTCGGTGAAGCCGGGGCAGGCGATCATATTGCTGACTATCTCATATCACAAATTTTCCCAAATGTCAAGGGTTAGCCATGACGTTTTTGATGCCACTGCCAGCCATGGCTAATGATATCGTGAATTTGGGAATATTGAGGATTCCAGCCCAAGATTTCCTGGGCTTTTTCGCTAGTTCCCACCAAACTGGGGGGGTCTCCGGGGCGGCGATCGCATTCTACCGTTTTAATCTCTCGTCCCGTGATTTCCCTAGCGCTTTCAATCACTTCTTGAACCGAGAAACCCTTACCATTTCCGAGGTTAAAAAACTCAGTTTTCCCCCCCGACAATAGATATTGTAACCCCAAAACGTGAGCATCTGCCAAATCACTAACATGGATATAATCGCGGATACAAGTACCGTCAGGAGTCGGATAATCAGTTCCAAAAATAGAGATATGATCTCGTTTTCCTAGGGCTGTAAATAGGGTGAGGGGGATTAAATGAGTTTCCGGGTCGTGGTCCTCTCCCAGTAATCCATCAGGGTCAGCGCCAGCAGCATTAAAATAGCGAAAACTGACCGATCGCAAATTATAAGCCGTGTCAAAATCCGCCAAAATTCGTTCAACCATTAGCTTACTCGCGCCATAGGGACTAATGGGATTTTGGGGGTGGTTTTCAGGAATCGGAATAATTTGGGGAACCCCGTAGGTCGCACAGGTAGAAGAAAACACAAACTTATCAATTCCCGCCGAGTTCATCGCCCCCAAAAGTGTGAGAGTTCCCACCACATTATTACGATAATATTTCTCAGGATTAGTTACCGACTCTCCCACATAAGCATAGGCGGCGAAGTGCATCACCGCGTCAATTTTCCGGCTAGAAAATAGCTGATCCAATAAAAGGCGATCGTTAGTATCTCCCTGGATTAATTCCACCTTCAGCACATCTTCCACCAATTCTTGATGTCCGTAAACCAAATTATCAAGAACTATCGGATTATAACCCGCCCGTTGCAAAGCCAAAACCCCATGGGAACCGATATAACCAGCCCCTCCCGTAACCAAGACATTTACCTGATTTTCAGACACTTTCAAACATCCTTTAATTGTCAATCTTCTAGGACTCGTGACGAAACATCAACCGCCTTAACGTCAATAGTTCCCGGTGGAGTCAGACGGGTAAAACGTCCCTGTTCAATTTGAATAGGCTCACCACAATTCGGACATTGACATTGAGTCTGATTTAGGGCTATAAACTCATGGGAACAGACCGGACAGGAATCTTCAATCAAATTCCGGTTTAGCCACCACCGCGCCCCAAACACTAAAATAATGGGGGTGATGACAGCCAGACCAATCAGAATCAGAATCGAGTTGACTAGCCAGCCCAAACCAACTGAGGCTAACAAACCCATGATTCCTATAACCACGATCCAATTGCCAATTCCTGACCAGTTAAATTGTAGGGTTGGTCGTTCCTGGTTCACAAAATCATCTCCTTGAGAGTTCAGGGCCTCTATTGACCATCAATGCAGCCTCACCCCATTGTAACACCAGAGCCGATTATTTGGTCAAAATAATTAATTGCTCAATGACATGAATCAAGCCATTTTCTGTCTGAATATCGGCATCCATACTATGGGACCCTTCAACTGTGATAGTCTCCGAACCCACCTCCACCGGAATCGACAAATTTTCCTGAGTTGCCAAATATCTATATATTAACTCCTCCGAGGTGATGGCATCACTGTCATCTCCATCATACCTCATAATCCTAATTAACTGTTCGATATTATTACCTTTGAGGAGGTTTTCTAAAACCGTCCTGGGAAGTTTAGAAAAGGCTTCATCTGTGGGGGCTAAGATAGTAAATACACCCTCTTGGCGGAGAACATCCATTAATCCCGTCAGTCTTAAAACCGTGGCTAGGGTACTAAAACGGCCATCATTTAGCAGTAAATTCATCACATTTTGATTAACCGCCCGTCTGACGCGATCGCTTGGAAATTGGGCAAATTCCGCCCGCTGGTCTGATTCCCAGCCCAACTGCAATTCTGGGGAACTTTCTGCGATCGCCCTCCCAGTTCCCACCGACATACTGAGAATCATTCCCATTCCCAGAGACACAGCAATTTTACCCAGATAATTCGTACCACTAAAGATAGCCATGTTTTTTCACTCCCCAATGAAGCTGATAGTTGATTAATCCATCCTAGTCATAATTACCACAATTATTTCCCCGGTCAGGGATAATCGTCTACACCCTCCCCCAAAAATCTCCACGATTAGCGGAAATATCATAATTATAGCCCATTACCCGCCATAGTCAACCCATCATCATTAACCTGGCTGCAAGTCAACGTTAAGGTGTCGCTATTAACATTCCTAATCGTTGCATTAGTCATCACATCAAGGAAATTATCAACCGGAACAAAATCGCAGTTATTAACGTCCGTCCCCAGAGTCTGTCAGGTAGGGCGAGTTGATTAATCAAGTCGTGAGGATGAGAATTAGCAGCAGAACCCGCCCCGACAATTAATAATTAATAATTAATAATTAATAATTGAGGATGATAATTGCCAGCAGAAACCGTCCCGAAAATTATTAATATAGGCTGTATTATCTTTCATCATCAAGATAGCTAGATTCCAAAGTTTCCTCTAAACTAAAGGGTGACTCCTTTGGCAAAAAATTTAACTTAATCCCTGTTTCATCCGACGCTTTTATACGTGCTTTTTGATAACAATCTTTAAATACTTCTGTAAGTAGAGGTTTCAAGCTGGGACTGTCTTCTAACAAACCTTCAATACAAATCCGTTGTTCTGTAATGGTGCTGCGCCAACTCTCACTGCGTTTTGTGGGTTGATAGTGCCATTTTAATAAGTGCATTAACAACACAATTAAACGGCTTTTTAATTCCCGTTTTTCATTTCTTCCCATACTTTCAATTTCTTCAATCAAATTGGCGACATCAACTTGAGTAAATTGATTTTCTTTTAACTGTTCAGCCGTGATTTGTGTCCAGAGGTAAAAATCTTCCTCATATAAATTATTTGGTGTTTTCATAGAATACCCATATCCTTGGCGATCGCTCAACCCGCCTAGAAGTTTATCAAACCATAAACCACATTCCGAAGCCGCTTTCTGGTGAGGGCGGGCGGGTTTATTAATCAAGTCGTGAGGACGAGAATTGCCAGCAGAACCCGCCCCGACAATTATTAATTATTAATTGTTAATTATTAATTATTAATTGAGGACGAGAATTGCCAGCAGAACCCGCCCCGACAATTATTAATTATTAATTGT
>NZ_JARPLU010000094.1:14861-20287 GCF_032349615.1 Limnospira sp. PMC 1279.21
TAATTATTAATTATTAATTGATGCCGAACTATTAAAATTATAGCTCATCACCCCAATAGTCAAACCATCATCATTAAGCTGGCTGCGAGTCAACGTTAAAGTGTCGCTATTAACATTCCTAATAGTTGCATTAGTCATCACATCAAGGAAATTATCAACCGGAACCAAATCGCAGTTATTCACGTCTGCAGCCAGAGTTTTATAGTGGGTGGGAATCACTAATCTAGGGTTGAGGGAAGCAATTACCGCCGCCGCTTCCGTCGGAGTATAAGCCTTCGGACCTCCACCCACAGGAATTAACAACAAGTCGGGGCGACCAATCAAAATCCTTTCTTCAATATTAATAGGTCCGGCTAACCCTCCCATGTGCAGAATTCTGATACCACCCTGAGTCCATAACCAGGCGACATTCTGACCAAACCTGCGACCTCTTTCACGGTCTTTAATAGTGCGAATACCTTGAATTTGGGTTCCTTGAAATTGATAAACTCCCGGTTCATGTAATAGCGCCGGATTATTGGGAAACCCATCAATCGACCCTTCATCAAGTAACCGACTGCTAATTAACACCAGGTCAGTCTCTATTTTCGGGCTACCAAATCCGGCGGTACATCCAATTTGTCGAAACGGATTTACCAGTATCCGCAAACCATCCCCAGTAAACAGAAAACTCGTATGTCCAAGCCAGCGAATAGTCAAGTTAGATTCACTGGGTGTCTGCGCTTGGGAAACCTGCCACCGCGCACCAAATCCCGCAGCCAAGGTAACTATAGCACTGGTTTTAGCTAGGTGGATAAACTGTCGCCGTTTCATAGCAATTATATGACCCAAATATTACCGAAAATTTACCGCTAATTGATTAGCTTTCTACTGCCATTAACCGACAACTCTTTAGGAAGTTCTTAATTAAGGTTTTCCCAGCCGTTGTCAAGATGCTTTCCGGGTGAAATTGCACACCCTGAATATGGGAATAATGGCGGTGTTGAACTCCCATAATTGTACCATCATCCACCCAGGCGGTAACTTCTAGCACCGGTGGACAGGTTTGGGAGTCTATGACTAAACTATGATAGCGCGTCGCGGTAAAGGGGTTCTCTAAATCGTGAAATACCCCCTTGCCGTTATGATGAATGGGGGAGGTTTTCCCGTGCATCAACTCTGGGGCTGAGATAATCTTCGCACCGAAGGCTTGACCGATGCTTTGATGTCCGAGACATACCCCTAAAATCGGTAAGGTTTTACCTAATTCTCGGATAATGGCTAGGGAAATTCCGGCATCTTCTGGGCGACCGGGACCGGGAGAAATGACTAAACCATCGGGTTTTTTATGTCTAATTTCTTCAACGGTGATGCCATCGTTTCGGTAAACTTCTATGCGATCGCCTACCGGATTTTCTGCCCCTAATTCTCCTAAATATTGCACCAGGTTATAGGTGAAACTATCATAGTTATCAATGACGATTATCAATGTCTATACTCCTTGCAGCCACAGTTGAGTTGCCGTTAACAAAGCTGGTAAAATCAGCACTCCCGCCACTAATAAAGCTGCCAAAGACGAGATTAACACAGCCCCCGCCGCGCAGTCCTTAGCAATGCGTGCCAATTCATGATACGACTTTCCTACCGTTAAATCAACTACCGACTCAATGGCTGTGTTCAACAATTCCAAAGCCATGACCGCGCTGATAGTTAAACCAATAATAGCAATTTCTACAAAGCTAAGATGCAACCAGAAACCCAGACTGACCGCTAAAGTCCCTATGGCTGTATGAATGCGAAAGTTGCGCTGGGTCCTGAATGCGTAAGCCACACCATTCCAGGCGTATTTAAAGCTAACCAATAGGTTATTGGCGATCGCCCAAGACTGAGATACTCGGTGGTTGGCGGTTTTCGTCTCTGGGGTGGTGGGAATATAGGCGTAGTTGACAGACCGAGGACCTAATGGGGTGGGAAGTGCCGAAACAGAGTTTTTTTTAGCTTTCATGGTTGGGTATCCTTAAATCAGCATTCTCTAGGAATATCAGGATTTCTGATCAATTCTGGGTGCAATGTAGCACAATCGTGGCTTAGTTCATATTTTCTTCCGACTCCCAGGCGTAACCTGAACCAATTTGCAGGTTAACCGTCTGTAATAGGGCTTTTTGCTGATCCAACATTCGAGTTAAACTGCGATCGTCGGGATGGTCCCACCCCAGTAGGTGTAATAACCCATGACTGGTCAACCATGCTAACTCGGTTGTAAGATTATGCCCTGCCTGTTGTGCCTGTCTAAATGCTGTTTCCACTGAAATTATTATATCCCCAAGATAGCAGGGATGCAATGAGAGGTGTTCTGCTGGCATCACAAGGCTGGTTTCTAGCGCCGCGAAGGATAGTACATCTGTAGCCTCGTCTAACTGCCTATATTGGGCGTTAAACTCCTGTATTTCCCTATCGTCCGTCAAACGCAGACTAAGTTCATATCCCTTAGCCGGGGGTAAATACGGATCAAGTTGTTGTAACCACTGACAAAACCATGATTCCCAGGTTTCTGGTGCGATCGCCTTTTCCGCCAGTTCCCCCAAGCGCAGAGACTCTCCCTCTTTCCCCCACCAGAAATTATCTTCAATATTAACTTCTAACTGCACCTTCTCACCCCCCAACAGCATTTAATCTTTAACGGGTAAGATAGGCGAGACCCACCAGCAAGCCAATGAGACCCACAGTAGTCAAGAAAAAGTGAAATAGTGATTTTGAACCTTTCCTAACCATATTCCGCATTGCCAGTTTCACATAACTCGGTTGCCCTTCAGTCGCCGAAACCCGAGTTTCTGGGTTAGTAGTTTCAGGCGAAACCGGAGTTTCTGGGTTAGTAGTTTCATTCGTAGTAGTCGGGTTAGTCATGGTCTAGGGTTAAAACATTCAATTAGTAACTTGCCATCAATTGTAAGCCATATTCAGAATTTCACAACTCCGGCGATACCCCCACCTACCCCCCAGACCCTCATTATCGAGTTCCCACCACCAAAACTAATTCCCCGGTGGGGTAAGGCGGGTTTATTCATAAAGTCGTGAGGAATTCAGCACCACCCCCATATCGTCCGTAAAGAAACCCGCTTTCTCCCCCAGAAGTCAAGAAACCCCGTTTCTCAGCCGAAACCCTAGGGCGGGTTTATTAATCGTGGTAAATTGAGAATTAACAGAGGAATTATCCGGCTACAATGTTCATTATAGCCAGGTTTCTCCCCCATCAGTCAAGAAACCCGTCCAAGAAACCCCGTTTCTCAGCCGAGACCGTAGGGCGGGTTTATTCATCAAGTCTTGGGGAAGGAACCCGCCCCTAAAATTAATTATTAATAATTAATAATTAATAATTAATAATTAATTGAGGTTTGGGGATATAGGGTAACGTTTAGTGCTATTTTCCGGCTGTATTCATCTCAATTTCTGGAAATCTCCGAGGTAAAAATATGAGTAATTCCACTCGCCGTCACTTTCTGCAATTCTTAGGCGCAGCCCTAGCCACCCTAGGAATTGACCCCGTTTTATTTCACCGAAAAACCCAACGCCATCGCCAAGTCTTAGCCCAGAGTACCTCCCGCAAACTCGCCTTACTCGTAGGAATTAACAGCTATTCCACACAGCCCTTAATCGGCTGTGTCAACGACATCTATTTACAGCGAGAATTACTGATTCACCGCTTTGGTTTCCACCCCCAAGACATCTACATATTAGAAGACAAACAAGCCACCAGAGACGGCATTTTAACCGCCTTTGAAGAATACTTAATCAAACAAGCCAAACCCGGAGATGTCGTAGTTTATCACTATTCTGGGCATGGTTCTCGCATTTTTGACCCCCAACCCATTCTCCGAGAAGTGGGAAGTACCCAACAACTCAACGGCACCTTTGTTCCCGTTGATGGCGACTTACCCCCTGGATATCCTAACGCACCAGGAAGCGTCAAAGACATTATGGGGCATACCTTATTTTTATTAATGTCCGCCTTACAGACCGAAAACGTCACCGTTGTATTAGATAGTTGTTTTGCCGGAGGTGCCACCAGAGAAGCGCGAGTCCGGTCTCGTGATGGTGGTCAAAACGTCCTAGTTTCCGACTATGAAAGAAGCTATCAGCAGCAGTGGTTATCACGCTTAAATATGTCCCCAGAAGAATTTGTTAACGGCTACCGCACCGGAGTTGCCAAAGGCGTAGTATTATCAGCCACAGCCCCCCATCAACTAGCGCGGGAAGTGAATGTTAATGGTTTTGACTGCGGCTTATTTAGTTATTTATTAACCCATTATATGTGGAATTCGGATAGTAATATACAACAGCTATTTACCAAAATCATCCCCGAAATTCCCAAAAACTTCTATCAACAGCCCCGTTATGAAGTCAAAGTAGGTAGTGGTTATCAACTCCAAACTCCCTATTTTATCAATAATCCGAACCCACCCGCCCAAGCCGTTGTCACCCAGGTAAGTGGCAGTAACGCCCAATTATGGTTAGGGGGGATTGATTTACGAAATGTCAGCAGTGGCACAATCTTAACCGGGGTAAATAGTACAGGAAAAGTCCGAATAATTGACCGGAATGGCATAGTAGCCCAAGCCGAAATCGAGGAACCAGTAACCGTAGGAACCCTATTGCATCAGGGAGGTTAATAGACTTATAACTTTCATTTATCCATTATCCCCCCTCTCGCCCTCACCCAGCTTTATTCGGAGGTTGGGTTGAGGAACGAAACCCCACATTATGGCTCAATTTGCGGGGATTGACTGACTCAAATCAACCCAGATTTTTTAGCTTTTGCTTACCCATAAATTGTCTGCAAAAATCAAGAAATAAACCCATGATTAAACCACAGCAACTCATCGAAATAGGATTGATAACAGCCACATTATCCGTGATGCTAGGGGAGTCAGTCCTGGCGACCTCATCACAGCTAAAAACCAATTCATCATCCCCTCAAACAACGCCTATAATTATCGCCCAAAATAGCAGTAATTCTGAAGCGGATAGATTGTTAAATGAGGGATTCATACTATTTCAACAAGGAACCGCCGAATCATTACGAGAAGCCCTAGAAAAGTGGCAAGCCGCCCGCGAACTCTATCGCGCTGCTGGGGATAGAGGGGGGGAAGCTACTACTCTCAACAATATTGGCTTTGTGTACTCCTCCCTGGGAGAAAAACAAACAGCCCTAGACTACTACAACCAAGCTTTACCCCTGTATCGGGCTGTGGAGGATAGAGGGGGGGAAGCTACTACTCTCAACAATATTGGCCTTGTGTACGACTCCCTGGGAGAAAAACAAACAGCCCTAGACTACCTTAACCAAGCTTTACCCCTATCAAGGGCTGTGGAGGATAGAGGAGGGGAAGCTACTACTCTCAACAATATTGGCCATGTGTACGACTCCCTGGGAGAAAAACAAACAGCCT
>NZ_JARPLU010000095.1:0-4219 GCF_032349615.1 Limnospira sp. PMC 1279.21
CTGTATTTCATAGAGATGAGAAGCGCTAGATTAACTAAATTGACTGGCGCTGCCAATTTTTAATATCCCAAGTATTAGCATCCCAAGGGGAGGGTTCAATACCAGTTAAAGTATTACTAATTCCCGTAGTAGTCGCACGTTCAACAATGGGCATTACTGCGACATCTTCCCGTAGAAACTCATCCATTTGACGGAATAATAAGGCTCGTTTTTCTGGGTCTAGTTCGGTGGTTGCTTTTCGCCACATTTCGTCATATTGAGGGTTGCAATAACGAGCATAATTAGGTCGTTGCCAATTATTTTCTTTTTGGGAAATTTCCCCACAGGTCCACCACTTCATGTGAGGTCCTGGGTCGGGACTTTCATTTCCTGTAGTTAACATTTGGAGGTCTGCATAAAAATGATTAATGGTGTCGGTATTGGCGGGGTCGCCAGAGAAGAAGATACCCGGGTCAATGCTTTTTAATTCGACCCTTATCCCGATCGCCTCTAAAGACTGTTTAACTATTTCTTGAGTTTTCTGGCGCACGGGATTAACTGATGTTTGAAACACCACGCGCATTTCTAATCCATCTCGGTCACGGATACCATTATTATTAGTATCTTTCCAGCCAGCTTCATCTAACAAAGTTTTAGCTTTTTCTAGGTCGTGGCTATAGTTAATTTGATTGGATCTATAAGCGGCTGGAATAACTATTAATTGCGCGGTCGGACGACCTGTTTTCCCATAAAGTTGATTAGCTATAGTATCACGGTCTATAGCCAAATCAAAGGCTTGTCGGACTCGTTTATCACTAAAAAAGGGATGGGGGAATTGAACACTAGAACGTTCTCCATCTGCGGTAGCTTGATTAGGGTCGGTAAAATTAAACATAATCCTTTCCACATAGGACCCAAAATTCGCCAAAATTTTGCCTTTCCCTCCGGCTGCTAACTGTTGGAGAATATGACCTTCTACCTGTAAGTTAAAAGCATAATCAAAATCTCCCGTTTGTAAGACGGCTCTAGCGGCTGAGGTCGCATCACCACCCCCTTTAATTTCTACTCTTTCAAAAAAGGGTTTATCTGGCTCCCAATAATTGGGGTTAGCTTCGTAAAGGGCTAAGTCTCCGGGTTGAAAACTTACCAGTTTATAGGGTCCGGTGCCAATGGGTTGATTATTCGCCCTAGCGGACCGAATATTAGAGTTATTGTAACTAGCAAAAATATGCTCTGGGAGAATTAAGCCTCTTTGACCAGTAAAAGGAACCGACCAACCCGGAGTAATATTTTTAAAAGTAATTTTGATGGTGTAATCATCTAGGGCTTCTACGCTTTCAATACCTGCGTAAACCTCAGCACTAGATGAACCTACATCAGGGTTCATAATAAAGTTATAAGTGAAAACCACATCTTTGGCGGTGAAAGGTTCGCCGTCAGACCAAGTTACACCCGATCGCAATTTCCAAGTTACCGATTTTCCATCTGCTGCGACACTCCCATTTTCTCGACTGGGAATTTCCGCCGCCAGAAGAGGAATCAGGCGATCGCTATGATCATAACTCGCCAAAGGCTCATACACTAACCTAGCCGCATCAAAGTCTTTAAATCCTGTCGCCAAGTGAGGATTAAGGATAGTAGGAGACTGCCAATAGAGAAGTTTAAGGTTTTTGTCATTTTGAGTAGTTGGCGCGTCCTGGGGGCTACAGGCTGCGAAGGTGATAGACAAGAAACAGGAAAGAATCACTAGAGGTAGGAATAAACGCCGAATCATATTTTTAGGGTAATCAATGTCCGCCCTTAAATTTGTAGCAGACATTAGCACATTTGGCGAACCGATTTAGTTAACCACCTCTCGATTAACCTACTTTCCCTAAAAATAGGATTGTCAGAATCCCAAGATTATGCTATAAGTCTATAGTCTATGTAACCGACCTTTTATAAGCCCTCTTTTAGGGCGATCGGCGAGACAGGCTGAGGCTTGGCATCTTTCTCCCTTTATATAAGTCTAAGCAATTCTACCGGGAACTAACTCATGGATACTTTGGGATACTTAATCAATACAGACGTAGATGGGTTTTCCATGATTAATCTGACCACTCCCCTCGCGCAAATTTTATCACAACCCATTCAGGACCCCGTAGCGGTTTTCTTAATTATTATGGGGATGATGCTCATTGCTCCCCTAGTATTTGAACGCATAAAACTACCTGGTATTGTCGGATTAATCTTAGCCGGAGTTATTATTGGTCCCCATGGCATAGGGTTACTTGCCAGAGATAATACCATAGTTTTATTGGGGACTGTGGGATTGTTATTCTTGATGTTTCTAGCAGGCTTAGAAACCAGCTTAGACGACCTCAAACTAAATGCCAAGTCAGCCTTTTGCTTCGGTTTACTCACCTTTTTATTACCGATGATACTGGGAACTATAGCCATGATGGCTCTGGGTTACAGTGTATTAGCTGCCATCTTAGTAGCCTCTTGTTTTGCTTCCCATACTCTCCTAGCTTTACCCATCTTAAACCGTCTGGGAATTATGCGTGCTTCCTCCGTAACCGCCACCCTAGGAGGAACCTTAATTACCAATGTGTTAGCCTTATTAGTTTTAGCAATTGTCGTCAAAGCCCATCGCGGCGATTTAACCCTAGAATTTTGGCTATTTTTAATTCCGGCTTTAACCATTTATACCTTCGCATCTCTCTGGGGAGTTCCCAAAATTGGTCGCTGGTTTTTTCGAAAATTTGGTCATGACGAAGGCGCAGAATTTACCTTTGTTGTCGCCACATTATTAGTAGCTTCCTATGTAGCGCAACTCATCGAAATTGAACCCATTATTGGCGCTTTCTTGGCTGGTATTGCTCTGACTCCTATTATCCCTAACTTGAGTCCATTAATGAACAGGATTCAGTTTATTGGCAATACCCTATTTATTCCCTTCTTTTTAATCTCTGTAGGGATGTTAATTGACCCTCTAATTTTAATCAAAGAACCTCGCTCTCTTTTAGTCGCAGTAGTCATGATTGTGGCAGAATTTATCAGCAAGTATGCAGCCGCTTGGACTTCCGGCAAAGTTTTTGGCTGGCCGTTTCCAGAGAAAATGGTTTGCTTTGGTCTGTCTGTAGCTCAAGCTGCTTCGACTCTGGCAGCGATTACGGTTGCTTTTAATATTGAATTAGTAGATGAGTTAACTGTTAATGGTATTATTGCCATGATTTTATTTAGTTGTATCGCTTCTCCCTGGATAGTCAATCGTTGGGGTAAATTAGTCAAACCAGCCGAAAAATTAGACGGCGACAATCAGCGCAATTGGTCGGAAAGGGTATTAGTTCCGGTCGCTAACCCTAGCACAGAAGATAACCTATTACAATTGGCGATTTTGCTGGTCAAAAAATCTAAAGGTACTCTATTACCTCTTAATGTGATTTCTGACAAAAACGGTAATATTTCTTCCTCGGCTAAAACTAAACAAAGCCGTTTATTGTCTGTGGCTGAACAGATAGCTCACGCCGCAACGGTTAAGGTTGAGTCTATTGCTAGAATTGATGCAGCTATATCCAGGGGAATTGTTCGTAGTGCCACCGAACGCAACGCGACGCTGATTATTTGCGGTTGGAAGGGGTATTCAACCTATCAAGAGAATTTCTTTGGTAGCGTAATTGATCAGATTATCAGGCGTTCACCTGTGCCAGTTTTGATTACTCGCTTCCCTCAGCCTCTGGAAAATACGGAGAGGGTATTTATGGTATTCAATCAAGGGGAAATTTCCTCTTGGGAATTTAAACAAACTCTGGAAATAACTAAAGCGATCGCTGAAGAAATTAAAGCGAAATTACACTTATTGGTATTGGTGACTGATTATCTGACCGTGGATTTAAATCTTTCATCCTTCGGTCTAAGTAAAGATACCCCAGTTCAACAAATACAAGGGAATTTTATTATGAAAGTTTCCCGAATGCTCAAAACTAATGATTTGTTATTATTAACTCCCGGCAGTCATGAGAATCAGGCTTTCGGATTCTCTAGAAGCGGCTTGGTAGAACCAGAAACAATTGTTCGCGCTCATTCAGATGTTGCGACTATTGTCGTTCATTTCCCTAAGCTTAGTTAATGGTTGCTAAATCTCTCTCTTGATATGTTCGTTAATGGTCAAAATCATGTTTAAATCTTCTCAACAATTCAGCCATTTTTCGGTCTATTTCCTAACAGTAATTGACAAAACCAAATTCGGCGTGATATT
>NZ_JARPLU010000095.1:4229-20037 GCF_032349615.1 Limnospira sp. PMC 1279.21
CAGGAGTCGGAGAGGGAATGCGGCGACACCAATTTAGGGAAAGGTGGGGGGGGAAAGGCGATCGCTCTATACCCCTACCGGAAAAGGTTACAGCCACACCCGTCTAATTTACCTCCCCCAACTCACGAGTTAACCCTCACGCCAGGAAGAGTTTTTAAATGTATCGGAAATACTACGGGTAATTGAGTGATTTTTCGGTCTATTTCCTAACAGTAATTGACAAAACCAAATTCGGCGTGATATTTTAAAGATAATGCCTATCTTGTGTCTATAACTGGATAACCTGCCGGAAACCATGATTCTGTCGTGAACTTCTGAAATTGACAGGAGTCGGAGAGGGAATGCGGCGACACCAATTTAGGGAAAGGTGGGGGGGGAAGTTAGAACCGAAACCAACCGAAACTGTGGTAGGATGTAAAATTGTCCGAACACTGACCACCTGCACTGTCTCCCATGCCTAGCTTTTTACTCGAAGTCGGTACAGAAGAATTACCAGCAACCTTTGTCGAAGGGGCGATCGCCCAATGGGAGGCGATGATTCCCGCCAGCCTAAAAGAACAATACCTCACCTGCGAGTCGGTGAAAGTGTACGCCACACCGCGAAGACTGGCTGTAGTCATAGCGGGACTGCCACAACAGCAACCTGATCGCGAAGAAGAAATCAAAGGTCCCCCCGCCAGTGCTGCCTTCAAAGACGGGAAACCGACGAAAGCAGCGGAAGGTTTCGCGAAAAAACAGAATATCAACTTAGAAGATATCGAAATTCGCCCGACCCCCAAAGGGGATTTCGTGTTTGTCCTCAAACAAATTCCCGGACGGAAAACGTCGGAAATTTTAACGGAATTAATACCCCAATGGATTAATCGGTTAGAAGGTAAAAGATTTATGCGCTGGGGAGATGGAGATATCCGCTTCCCCCGTCCGATTCGTTGGTTAGTAGCCCTATTAGATAAGGAGATATTACCGCTAAGTATCCCCAACGGTTCGGAAACTATTAGCAGCGATCGCCATAGCCAAGGTCATCGAGTGTTACACTCGAACTCAGTGAGTATTGCGGAAGCGACGGACTATGCGGAAACCCTGGGTAAAGCGTTTGTAGAAGTAGATCCGCAGACCCGAAAAACAGCGATCGCCAACCAGGTAAAAGTAGCAGCGAACAGCGTAGGCGGGGAGGCGGAAATTCCCGAAGAGTTACTGAATGAAGTGGTTAACTTAGTGGAATGGCCGACAGCAGTAGTGGGAACTTTTGACGCGGACTTTTTAGTGCTGCCACCAGAAGTGATTAAAATGGTAATGGTGACACATCAGCGCTATTTCCCAGTCCTAGATACCCACGGTAATCTGAAACCATATTTTATTACGATTTCTAATGGTGATCCAGCCAAAGCTGCAATTATTGCATCGGGTAATGAACGGGTAATCCGCGCGAGATTAGCAGATGGAGAATTTTTCTATAAAACCGATTTAAAGAAACCCCTAGAAAACTATCTCCCCGACTTGGAAAATGTCACGTTTCAAGAAGATTTGGGTTCAGTTCGCGACAAGGTGAATAGAATTATTGCCAATGCCGATCGCATTGGTAAACAGCTAGAAGTAAGCGAAGGGGAACTCGCCCAGATAAAAAGGGCAGCCTTATTATGTAAGGCGGATTTAGTCTCTCAGATGGTTTATGAATTTCCCGAACTTGAGGGAATCATGGGGGAAAAATATGCTTTAGCTGGCGGCGAACCTGAAGCGATCGCTAAGGCTATAGTTGAACATTATCTCCCCAAAGGAGCAAGCGATCGCCTCCCGACAAATATCATTAGTCAAGTGGTCGCCCTAGCTGATAAACTCGACACGCTAGTTAGTATTTTTGGCTTGGGAATGCTTCCCACAGGTTCATCAGATCCCTTTGCTCTGAGAAGGGCGGCTAATGGAGTTGTGAATATTATCTGGTCTGCTGACCTACCTTTAAACTTGCATGAACTGCTAAAGGATTTAACGACGGATTTCGTTAATAGTCATCCTAACGCGATGTTAGGTCTGATTCATCATTTAGAAGATTTCTTTTTACAGCGCATTCGGACTTTGTTGCAGGACGAGAAAGCCATTGATTATGATTTGGTTAATGCGGTGTTGGGAGATGAAGACATAGAATATAAGGAACGCGTGTTACAAGATTTATTAGATGTACGCGATCGCGCTTTGTTTTTACAAGAAATTCGCGGTGACGGTACTTTAGACATCATCTATGAAACTATCAACCGTTCCACCCGTCTCGCTAAACAAGGCGACCTCGACACGGGGGAACTTCAACCCCATGCGGTGATTAACCCTTCTCTGTTTGAAAAGTATTCAGAACAAGCATTTATGGAAGCCCTAGAAGACTTGATACCCAACACTCAAGCCGCATTAGAAACTCGCAATTATCGACAATTAGTGACAGCCTTAGCAGCAATTGTTCCCACAGTTACCCAATTCTTTGATGGTGAAAATAGCGTCTTGGTGATGGACTCTAATCCGAAAGTACAGCGAAACCGTCTCAACCTACTAGGGTTGTTGCGAAATCATGCGCGTGTACTAGCAGATTTTGGCGCAATTGTCAAGGGGTAAATGGTAGATTTTAAAATTCTGTCATGATTTCTTTGGGAAAAAATTTGAATCCATTAAGCACCAAAATGACTAACCCGGTCAGAATCACCCAATTAGCCAAGAGGAAACTGGAGACAACCGCAACTAAAGCAATGCCTCCTGAGACTAGCTTGATTAATTCTTCTTGGGTGTGGGTATAAACGAAAATGGCAGCAACAGAGATAGCGATCGCAATTAGGGAAGGTAGATATCCAGCGAAGTTGATTTCCATGACCATGAGACTCCTAGTGGTAACTGTTATGGTTGCTAGACCCAAAATAGAAGCCTGTGTAATTATCCAATCAAGCGATACTGCAACTTTCCTAACCGACCTATAGGGAAATTGCCTATAACAGTTGTCAAATAGTGGAATTGCTGGTTATTGACCGTTATTCCAGGTGACTGTAACTGTGCTAGTTTCCTGATTGACACAATGACAGTCAACTCCCCTGGTGGTAGAAAGATGTTGGAGAGAGAGATAAAGGTCGGCTGTTGTCTGGGTGGGGAGAATTTTTAAAAACTCTGGTAGATATGGAAATCATCTGCGATCGCGAAAATATTGTGCCACCAAAATGGAAAAATTGAGGCACAATAAATATTATGCTGTCACTCAGAATGCGATCGCTATGACCTGCTGCATCAACCCCAACTGTCCGCAACCGATAAACCCCGACAACCTTACATATTGTCAAAGCTGTAATACCCCCCTAATTTCCCTACTGCGGGGACGCTACCGCATTCTTAAACCGTTAGGAAAAGGAGGGTTTAGTCGCACCTATCTAGCTGAGGATACGGATAACCTCAACCGTCGGTGTGTAGTCAAACAACTGGTGGCGGAGGTAAAAAGTAACTGGGGACTACAAAAGGCAGCCGACTTGTTCAAGTTGGAGGCGCAACAATTACAGCAACTAGAAGGTAACCCACAAATTCCGGGAATTTACGGTTATTTTGAAGAAGATAATTGTCTATATTTAATCCAACAATATATAGAAGGAGAAAACCTGGCGCAACTTTTAGAACAGGGTGGAAGATGGAATCAAGCACAAGTCCGCCAACTGCTGTTAAAATTGCTTCCGGTTTTAGAATTTATCCATAGTCGCCAGGTGATTCACCGAGATATTAAACCGGAAAATATCATCCATCGTAGCAGGGTTCCTCAACCGATAAGCGATCGCCATAATTTAACCCCTACCCCTAACCAAAGCGCACCCACTATCATTCAAGATAAAGTAGTTACCCAAACCACAGATATCGGTGATTTAGTATTAATTGATTTTGGGGTATCCAAACAACTATCAGAAACGGTGATGGTTAACCCTCTAGGGACAAGAGTAGGTTCAGATGGTTATGCGGCTTTAGAACAAATGCGTGGGGGAGAAGCCTACGCCGCCAGTGACCTATACAGTTTGGGTGTCACCTGCTTTCATTTACTCACGGGAATTCATCCCTTTGAATTATGGACAGAAGAAGGTTATGGCTGGACAAAAAACTGGCGTAATTATCTACCAACTCCTATCAGTCCAGAATTAGGACAAATTATCGATCGCCTACTTCAGAAAGACCTAAGCGATCGCTATACCAACGCCGCCGAAGTTTTAAGAGACCTCAACTCTAATAGTCATCCTCTCCCAGTGATTTCCCATCCTTTATTTATGGGATTATCCCGCCGCCGAAAACCTGCGAAAACGATAGCGATCGCTAGTGCGGCATTATTGTTATTGGGGACGGGTGGAAATATACTATTAAAAAATACCCCCCCAACGTTAATGTCTTGGATAACTCCGGTGTCGGCGTGGAATCAAGCGAGGTTAGGACAAACCTTAACCGGACACACTGCTAGGGTATTAACTGTGGCTATTACCCCTGATGGTAAAACTCTCGCCAGTGGTAGTGATGATAATACGGTGAGATTATGGAGTTTACAAACCTTTGAACATCTTTCTACTTTAACGGGACATGGAGGCGCTATCAACTCGATTGCTATCAGTCCTGATGGTCGAGTTATCGCCAGTGGTAGTCGCGACAATACGGTGAAATTGTGGGATCTTCACAGCAAACAAGAAATCGCCACGCTGAAAGGACATGAAAGGGATATTACGACGATCGCTTTTAGTCGAGACGGTCAAACTCTCGCCAGCGGTAGTCACGACCATACTATTACTTTATGGTATTTAGGGACTAATGAACTCATTGGTACATTAAGAGGGCATAATCGGGAAATTCGCGCGGTGGCTTTTAGTCCTAATGGTAGACTGCTGGCTAGTGCTTCCCAGGATAATACGGTGAAATTGTGGGATCTTAACCGCCGCGAGGAAATCTCGACTTTATTATCCCATGATAACTCAGTTAATGCGATCGCCTTTAGTCGAGATGGTCAAACTCTCATCAGCGGAAGTAGTGATAAAACTCTGAAATTATGGGACGTTACCACTAAGGAAGTTATGGCTACCTTACACGGACATTCACAGGCGATTAAATCTATCGCGGTGAGTCCTGATGGTCGAATTATCGCCAGTGGTGGTGATGATGATACAGTCCAACTTTGGGACCTCAAAAATCAAGAAGCGATCGCTACCTTGCGAGGACCTTCCTCTAAAATTGAAGCGATCGCCTTTTCTCCCAAACGTCCCCTCTTAGTTAGTGGTAGCCATAATCGCAACCTGGAAATTTGGCAAATTCCTGACTAATCTACCAGCTATTTATAGCAGGGATTATCAAGTCGTGATTAAACCGGGGATTTTCCGATAGGCTTTGATAGGGAGATTTTCCATTTATGGTCAACCTGGTTGACCTCAAGATCTGGAATAGTCCACGATTAAAAATTTCGGATTTTCCTAAAAAAACAGTTGACATCAAGTTAGTATCATGCTAAGATAATCGGTGAGTGTCAAAATTGCGCTGTGCTTTGAGTATTTTAGGATTATCCCTATTCGGCTAAAATTGGAAGCTGGTGAAATAGAGGCGATCGCATGACCCCAAGTTACGCAAATAGGAGGGACATCAGACAATTAGGGATTAACCCCCATTGCTGGTATGTTGTTAGTAGCAGCCAGGAAGTCACCAGTAGCCCGGTGGGGGTAATTTTGTGGAATCAGCCGATTGTGTTATTCAGAGACACTCAGGGGAAAATAAACGCCTTAGAAGACAGATGTCCCCATCGCCAAGTGAAACTAAGTCACGGAAAAGCGATCGGAGACGAGATAGAATGTACATATCACGGCTGGAGGTTTAATGGTGGTGGAGACTGTGTTTATGTACCGTATTTACAGGAGAATCAAAAACCACCAAAATGCGGAATCAAGACCTATCCAGTGCGAGAATTATATGGATTTATTTGGATATTCATAGGAGAGGAAAAGCCAGATAATGAACCCCTAGAAATTCCCGAATGGGAACACCTGAACTACATAGCCACCGTGGCGACAATTCACACCCAGGCGCACTATTCTTTTTTAGTCGAAAACCTGATGGATATGTACCACGGACACCTACACCAAAACTGGCAAGCCTGGACGGAGGCGCAATTAGATTATATCACAGAAACCGACAATAAAGTTGATGCTTATTATGAAGCACAAAGCTATTATAAAATAGACAAAATCTGGTCTATATCACAACTATTTTTCCGGTCGCTGCGACAACTCCACCCGGAAAGGCTGACGGTTAGTTATATATATCCCCATTGGTATTCTACTCTCGGTGAAGACTTCAAGATTTACTGTTTACTCTGTCCAATTAGTGTAAGTGAAACCCGCGCCTACTTAATCCATTTCACGTCACTTAACGCCTTTTGGAGACTGCATAAACTCCCGATTAAATTTCGTAAATTCATCAAAAACAGGTTATTTGGTTGTGCGAAAAAAATGTTAGATGGTTTAGTGGCAGAGGATGTAAAAATGATAGAGGAGGAACAACGGGCTTATCAAAAGCACCCCCAGCGGCGGGGTTATGAATTAAATAAAGCGATCGCATCTGTGCAGCGAGTGATGAAAAAGCAGGCGATCGCCAATTAATCAACTAACCATCTAATTCTCCTGATTATCAGTAGATACAGCGGCGGATTTTAGATTCACAAATAGGTCATAACGGCTGGTGTGGTTATCGATGACAGCGGTAGTCAAACCGATAGATTGAATAGCATTTACCCAGACTTCTTGTTGAGGCGGTAAGGGGGGTAAAGAGAGGTTTTGGCGATTAAATACCTGTTCAACATTAATATAAAAATTCCCATGTTTAGGACTAAGACTAGAGGGGAAAGTTTGTCGGAATAAAGAACTGGAACTAATGGCGGTTTGAGGTTGTGGTATAATTTGGTTAGCCACAGGAGCGCCCAAATTGACAAAAGCGACATCTCCATCTAACCAACCGCGAAGCACAGTAAAGCCGCCATAGGGAGAAGTCCACTGAACCACAGGCTGACCATTAAGTTGAGCATCACCAACCTGGAAACCGCGACCCCTGAGAATTTGATCTAATTGTTGTAAAGCGTTGTCCGCCGCATTGCGATCGCTCGCCCTAACCATAAACACCAAACCAGCCATAAAGCGTTGAGGGGTGTTAGGATTAGAAATACCCGGAATTACAGACAGAGAAAACTCCCCATCCATCCAGCTAAGGAAATCTCGCTGCAACTCCATACCAATAGACTCTTGTAAAGTAGCAGCCAAAGCCTGTGGATTAAAAGGAGCGATCGGATTAGCATTAGCCCCCTGATTATAATCACTCCAGAACTGTTTAAGGTTGGTGCCACCGAGAGTCATAATCGCCGTATCTGGGATACGTCTGAGCATTCCATCAGTAGAATTCCCAACAGTGAGTTTTCTATCAGTGTTAGGCCGCAACCAGGAAACCCCCTGAAAATTAATGCCATTATCTCTTAAAATAGCAGTAGTAGCAAAGCCCTGGTGTCGTTTCAATTGTGCCAAACTTTCTGGGGGAATAGGCTGCGCCGCCGTCATAGAAGCCAAAGAAGCAGCGACGGGAATATTCAGATAAACCTGAGCAAAAGCCTGGGAATTTCTAATTTGTTGAATGGCTGCGGAATATCCAGGAGTAGCAGCGAGGGAACTATCACCGTGATAAGTATCGATCGCCCTATCAGTAGCACGAGGGTCATCAGAAACGAGAAGAAACTCTCGACCCAGGACTGCAATAGAATAATTTTGCAATCGTCCTTGAGTTTCAAAGATATCAATTCCCCGGTAGTTACGTTCGAGAATTTCTCCTTGATTTAAAGACTTTCGTGCGGACAAAATTTCTTGAGCGCGGAGAGGATTAGCGATAGGAAGTAATAAGATCCTAGCGGAAGCCATGGGAGACTGACGGGGAGTATCACCGGAGGGGGAAGGCTGACCAGAGACCAAAGCCGGATCAGGCAACCAAGCCATCATCACCTCATTACCAATCCAGGGCTGAATATCTTGCTCAAAATTATAGCCCTGATCAGTAAAAATGCGATCGCGCCACTGAATTAGCAATTGTTCAAAAGCCGCCTGAGACTGTGAAGTGCCATACTGTTGAAGTGTTTGCCATTTTTGTGGCGCAGTAGAAACAGAAACAGCTAACAGCGCATCTTGGGGAACAATATTAGCCCCCAAAGGCACATCTCTAATAGTTCTTCTAGCGGTGAGTGCGAAATAGGCAGCAACCCCACCACCAACCAAAACAGCGATCGCACCTATAGTTACAAGCAGGGACGGTTTATTTTTTGCAAGCATAACTAGCCCATGGGAAATCGAAAAAACTCAGATCTCAGTTCACAGTAGCACTAAATCAATCAAAGTGTAGAAACCTAGAGCCAACAATAGGATAGCAACCAATTGGGTAAGCAGTAAGCGGTTAGAGGGAAAAATCGCCTCTCGAACTAACATAGAAGCCGAAGACCCCATCACATAACTAAGACACAAGACCAAATATGGCCACCGTCCTGTTAAAGCCCACAGCAGCAATAGTGTCATCCCCAACAGTAGCATGAGAACCTCAATAAATTGAGGCGGATTATATTGGGTTAGATAAACCAGATTCTGCCACCAAACTTGCCAAAGTCTCATCAGGTTATCTCGCTGTCAAATTCATCTACTTTCCAGGATAGTCCCTGAACAGACCAGGAAGCAAGGGAACCGGGACAAAAAGGTGTTACCATAGGTTTTAGGGTCCAGACAGTCGCCGTCGGGAGCTGCCGAAATCATCCTCGATCTGTAATTGTGGCTCAGTTTCCTCCTGAAATTTAGCTTCGTATTTTTCCAGCCAATCCAATCCTACCTGAATGGTAATATCGGACTGTAGATGACCGGTACTTTCCACCACAACTTCCCCAAATCCCAAAGCCTCCTGAATAGTTCGTGCGCCTCTGACATCGCCATCTTGAGCAATAATACGGGTGACATCAAGTGGTTGATTCCAGGGTCTTGTCAGTCTCAGATTCCAATATCCCTTACTATTGAGAGAAGACATGAAATCATCAACGGCATAGGAATCATCAGTGCTGTCTTGGATAGCAATTCTCAAATCCCTGGGATCAACATTATCAAAACTCCAACGGTTATGACCAAAATCAAAATGTTTGGTCACCATGGCATCAAGGCGACTATAATCTGCTAGCCAATAACTAGCCCTATACTCTTTCGGGTCACTAAACTGTCCAGGAACCATAAGCATTTGTACATCATCGGGACTCACCTGGGCGGCAAAATTCACCAAAGCCACCAATTCTTCTAAGGTCAAATTTGTATCAATATGAGATTGAATAATGGACACTAACCGAGGTATACGGGAGATGGTACTCACATCTAAAACTTGGTTAATAAAAGAGCGGATCAGCATTTGCTGACGCTGTACCCGACCAATATCACCTAAATTGTCATATCGGAACCGCAAAAACTGTAAAGCACGATCACCATCAAGATGTTGTTCACCCTCTTTCAGATTAATATAAAGATGTTGGCTATCATCTTGATACCTCATATCTTTAGGAACATAAACGGTGACTCCTCCCAAGGCATCAATTAGCTTTTCAACGCCCAAGACATTAACGCGAACGTAGCGATCGATACCGACACCGCCCATCAATTCACTGACGGACTTAGCGCTAAGTGCCGGACCACCATAGTAGTTAGCATCATTAATTTTAGTCATCCCCCGTCCCTTGACAAAAGTACGGGTATCCCTAGGAATAGAAAGAACTTTTAACTTATTAGTATTAGGGTCAAAACGCAACAGAAGCATGGTATCAGAAAGACCCTTAAAGGAGTCTACCACCGCATGATATCCCAGGTCTTCTTCTGGCGGTTCATCTAAATCGGAGGTTAAAACTTTAATACCCAAAACCAGAATATTTACCGGACGAGTTAATTCCGGTAAACGCATATTCACCCGCGCCATTTCACCCTTAGAAAAAACCGCCTCTTGTTCAGGTGTTAACTTTTCCTGCATGAGGGGAGTTGAAGATAAGGAAACAGCCAGCAAGGCTCCGGCCGTTGCCGAAATCATAGCCACTCCAGTTAAACCCATACCAATACCAAGCCATTTGGCGGGGCTAGACCTGGTGAACTTTTTCAGAATAGGTCGAGAAGGTTGAGATCTAAGTGGTTTTTGCCGTTTGATTCGATGATTTGACACAGGCTTCCTCACACACCAATTTTAATATACAAAGAGTTGACAGACACTTCCGAGAAATTTTGAGATCAATTGACTACTCATCAATTGTAGTCTTCGATCGCCCTGGTTAGCAATGGTTAGCTATCAGTAGTGGGTAGATCAATGGGGAGTAATCAGAGCCGCCAGAATAATCCATTCTTTCAGCATCAGCCAGCGCTAACAGGATATACAACTCACCAAAATCTACCGGTCCTGTAATATTAAGAGACTCAGGAGTTAGGGGGATTATCCCGCAGATAACGACGCATAACCTTTTCGGCAAAAGGACTGATTGCTGGCAACCATAGGGGTTTATCTTTCCATAGACGCACCATTAAGCCAAAGTTAACTAAAAAGTAAGTTGTGGTCAGGACACTGCTAGTGAACAACACAGGTAGTTCGGGGATTTCCGCAAGACTAGCACCACCGCGCAAAAGTAAATTGCCAATCAACCAGCTAAATGCTAAAGTCACCACTAAGCGACAGGTAGCGCGTTCTTGGGGTGTACCCTGATGGCGATACAAAGTCCAGATGGCGGGGACAAAGCCCAACACGGGAATTAAATACACAAATTGTTGGATAGATATTCTATCGGTGGGTTGGTAAGGATCATGCCGCATAAGATATCCTCATCTCCAGGCTGATAGGTTGGATGGCTGGGGTCGGTATGGGAAGATATTCCCTAGGGAAATCACCAGCGGGGATGGCAAAAGCACTTTTTTTGTTTGTCCCTTGGGGTCAGCAAATTCTGATACACTGGATAAAAAGACCAGATGTTGGAGGAAACACAATCGCTATGAGCCAATCCCAAAAATCAGTTGTTATCGCCCCATCTATATTATCAGCAGATTTCAGTCGTCTTGGAGAAGAAATTCGCGCCGTTGATGAGGCTGGCGCAGATTGGATTCATGTTGATGTTATGGATGGTCGCTTTGTCCCTAATATTACCATTGGTCCCCTGATTGTTGATGCTATTCGACCGGTTACGAAAAAGCCTCTGGATGTTCACCTGATGATTGTGGAACCAGAGAAGTATGTTGAAGATTTTGCTAAGGCTGGGGCTGATATTATCTCGGTTCACGCTGAACATAATGCTTCCCCCCACCTCCACCGGACTCTCAACCTGATTAGGGAATGTGGTAAACAGTCCGGTGTGGTATTAAATCCTTCTACTCCCCTGGATTTGATTGAGTATGTTTTGGATGTGTGCGATCTGGTGTTGATTATGAGTGTCAACCCCGGTTTCGGAGGTCAGAAGTTTATCCCGACTGTGGTTCCTAAAATTCGTCAACTGCGCCAAATGTGCGATGAGCGGGGTCTTGACCCTTGGATTGAAGTTGATGGCGGCCTGAAGATTGATAATACCTGGCAGGTGTTGGAAGCTGGAGCTAATGCTATTGTGGCAGGTTCGGCGGTGTTTAATGCTGATAATTATTCGGAAGCGATCGCCGGTATTCGTAATAGTAAGCGCCCTACTCCTGAATTAGCGACGGTCTAAAGTCCTAGTTTGAGTGAACTCAGGGGGGGCGTGATCTGGGAGTATCCTACTAGGGACTTGCTAAAATCGCTCCCCCTAATCCCTTGATTCGATAAATGCAATCACACGCCACATAGTGAGTTATTATGGGTGAGCCTTCCTGTTGAGCTACTAAATGTGGACATCGAGTTAGGATTGGCATGGCTTCAGAATCTAGGTTATCTAAGAAAGTATGGCTCAAACACTAATCACATCAGGCATCATCAATCCCCGCCAATGGCCTTTAGCCCGTGTTTGGTTGGAGGTGGCTACTTATCTGGGAGTCCCACCTCGCCAAATCGATCGCCTAGAGTTCTGGACACATCAAATTTGGGTTAAACTCCTAGGGATGAGGGCCACATTAGTTAGTTTTCGGGTTCTCCCTCTGTGGGTGGAACAAGGAATTGCAGCTATTAGGGAGACGCGCGATCGCGATCGCCTAGATCTTCTGGGGGAAATATTTAGCACAGAAATCTCACGCTACTCGAAACACTATAATTCCCCCAAAATAGAAGCGTGGCGATCGGCTTGGGCGGAACAATCCCAGAAACTCAAACAACAAGAACTTATCAGAATTCAGGAAGAAGAAAATCTATCACCCCTTCGCGAACACCAGCAGGCTTGTCAACAATGGCTGGAAGGTTGGCGGGTGATTCTGAAACACTGCCAAAGTCTGGAATCTCTCGATAATTTGGCCCCGGAAATTGAACGACAAATGCCGGAATTTTCCGACTTGGAGGAAGCAGCCACAGCCATGGAAATTTGGAGCGATCGCCGTCAGGAAGTAGCCCAAATTACTGACGGAATTCCTTAATTTTCCCGATACCTAATCTGATTTAGCCTTTAATCATCTGGTAAATATCATTAAGTTTAGCTTCAATTACAGGAGGTTTAGAAGTGAAACGAATATAAAATTTACCCGGTTCTGCTGGTTTTTCTAATACCTTGGCATAGATATCTTCCCGCAGTTCCAAGTTAGATGATTTCAGATTCAGTTTGATGTTAGTTAACACCAGCGGTAAAGAGTCTGTACCATCTTCTGCACCTATTAAAGCACTGCGATCGGAGAGTTGTAATAACCGCCCAGAAAATAGGTTTTCGCCAACGTGCTTACCTTCTAAGACGGTATATTGTAATGATATCGGCTGAGACAAAGAATAAAATATTTCGGTTTCTTTAGGTAAAAATAGGTTATATTTACCGGCAATTCCAGAGACTTCATAGATAGCTATGGGATTTTTCACCCCCTTGGGTTGTACCAATTTCTTGTCATCAATTTTGACCCAATTAGGAGTAGTACAATTTAGGGTTTCTTCGGAAATAATAATTTGTCCGCCTGTGGTGTAAGACTCGATTCTGTAGGTGAGATTAACATGACTTCCTACAACTCCGTATTTGGTGCGTTTTTCCGAACCCAAATTACCAACGACAACTTCCCCGGTATTAATGCCAATTCCCATTTCTAAAGCTGGTAATTCCCACTTCTCCATTTGTTCATTTACCTGAGCCATAGCCAATTGCATGGCTACGGCACAAGCCACGGCCCTTTCCGGGTCATCTTCGCGCAGGGTAGGCGCACCAAATAACACTAAAATACCATCCCCCATAAATTCATCAATTGTCCCTTGATAATGGGTAATGACATCAGCCATATAGGATAAATAGAAATTCAGCACCTGCACAACTTCTTCCGGTGGTAAGCGTTCAGAAAGCGCGGTAAAACCCCGTAAATCGGAGGTTAAAATAGTGATTTTACGACGTTCTCCACCCATTTTTAATCCCTCTGGGTGTTCCAGCAAATTAGCAACTATTTCATCACTGAGATATCGACCAAAAGTTTTACGGATATCTGATGCTGAACGAGCAATATAAGCAGTAATTACGGCTACAGAACCCACCAAAGCGATGGATGAAGGGACAACAGGCAACCACCAACTGCCTAAAAAAGCGACCCAGGTAAAGCCTAATAAAATACCCCCAGCCAGAACCAAAATCACAACTCTTTTAAATAGGAATTGTCCGACTCTAGTGGGGTCGCGTAGTCGCCAAGTCAAGGTCGCCCCCAGACCAGACCAGAACATAATCAATAGCCACTCGACAACTTCTGGTAAAGTTCTAATCAGAGGTCGATTTTCCAGGGCGGCGCTGATGATTTTACTAACAATATTAGCATGAATTTCTACGCCAGTCATGCGTTGATCAGGCGCTAGGGTGTAGGGGATAGAAAATAAATCTTTCATGCTTTCGCCGACGGAACCAATTAAAATAATGCGATCGCTTCCCCAGTCTGAGGCTACCCGGTTTTCAAAAATATCTCGCATGGAGACAATTTCAAAATGCTGGCTAGGTCCTCGGTAGTTAAGTAAAACTTGATAGCCACCATCATCGGCGCGCACATAACCCCCATCATTCCCCTCAAAAGGAACAAACACGACATCACCAAATTTCCACCAATTATCTGTACCTTCTACAATCTCAACGGAAAAGTCAGGTTCTGCATTTAAATATCTCAGGGCTAAATGAACGGCAAAACTATGGACAGTTTCCCCATTTTCTCTAGGTAAATATAGCAAAGCGCGACGCACCCTATTATCCTGATCAACAATCAGGTCATTCGCCCCAACTTGTCCTCTAGCAGCCAAGGCGGGAGGGGGTCCCACCCGACTAAAAAAGTGATCACCTATAACTTTTTCAATACCAATTAGATTATCTGTAGTTTCAAAAAGCCGCACCAATTGGGAATGGCCAGGTTCAAAGGGTAAATCTCGATAAATATCTAATCCGATTACCCTAGGATTCATGGCATTGAGTCGTTGGATTAACTCAAAATAGACCCCATCTGGTACATAACCCTGACCAATAAATTTAAGGTCATCCTCATCAATACCAACGATGACAATGCGACTATCACGGGCTTCTGGGGGCCGCCAGCGCATATACTGGTCATAGGCCCCCAATTCCAAGGTTTGCAAAATACCAGTTAGCCGTAATAAAATCACGGCTAGGGTGACAGAGGGGGTCGTCACCAGGACAACCCGCCAATTCCAGAATCGTTCTCTAATGGTTTTGAACATTAGTTAGGATGCTTCGATTTCCGAACCCACAGTTTCCTCAGTTTCTGGGGGACAACAGGGGGCGATCGGTTCAGAGGCGATATCTTTTAATCCTACGGACTCCATCAACTGTTCCCAAATTTCGGGATGGGTTTCTCGCAGTCCCAACGCTATCAGGAGAGTTTCCGGCCACATCTGTTGTTCTGCATACAGTATGGCTTGATCAATGGGGTCAGTTTCGGCGGCAATTCTAGCTCTGTGTTCGTCATCTAATTCTATCCGTTCAATAGCCCCGGTGATGGATTCGTCTAAATCCCTTTGATTAGGATCGCAAAATAGGGAAAATTGCCAGGTGTAGGTTTCTCCCACTCTCAAGGAAACGGTTTCCGGTAGGCTAATTTTCATAATAGACCCTTGTGCAGGTGTGGCGAAACTTCCAACATAGACATCGCGACCTTGGCTATCTAGCACCAAAAATTCAGCCTTTTCGGCTTTGGTTTTCGGAACGTACAGGAAAAAGGTGGGATTGGGGGAAGCTGTCTTTAAGACCTCGTAACCTATGGGTAATAGGGGGATGAGAAAATCACTGTTGTTGTCACAAGTGCCATCGACCATGGTGGTGGCATTCCCTCGGGTTCCTCCCCCAGCGGTTGACTGAGGTGGCTGGCGACTTGGACCTTGTGGAAATTCTAGGGCTGTGGTCATGGAAAGGGGAGTTGCGATCGCTAATATAGTAGATGCGATCGCCGTTAACAGTGTCCGCCCACGCCAAAATTTGATTTTCATGTAAAACTATATACCTCCATAATCCGTTGAGCCAATTTACAGACAACTGATGCACTCAACTGATGACCCTAGTTTAATCTTTTCAATTCAAGTTGGTAAAAACAGCACTAATTTATTTTAGAGACTCATAGCATAATCGGCACGTTCCCGAACCTTGTAGTCAAATCCCCTAACATTATATGCCCAAAACTAAAACCTACGCCCA
>NZ_JARPLU010000096.1:0-20036 GCF_032349615.1 Limnospira sp. PMC 1279.21
ATTATACCGTATTGCCGTAAAATGTTAACCTAATTTGAGATTAAATCATGCTCCCGTTATCAACTTTGTGTAACGGGAGAATGCCAATAATTAAGCCATACGGGAATAGTATTCAACGACGAGTAGTTCATTGATGGAAAGAGCGACCCATTCCCGTTCAATCACACCATTTACTGTAGCAGTGAGATTATTTTTATCTAACTCCAAATGGCTAGGGACGTTAGCTAAACCAGGATATTGAAGATTAGCTTTGACCATTTCGCGAGATTTGTCTCTATTTCTCACGCCAATGGTTTCGCCAGGACGACACTGATAGCTGGCAATATCTACAACTTTACCGTTAACGGTGATATGACCGTGGTTAACTAGCTGTCGGGCTGCGGGGATAGTGGGAGCCATACCCAGACGGAACACGGTGTTATCTAAACGCATTTCTAGGTATTGCAGTAAGACTTGACCGGTGGAACCGGAGGCGCGGCGCGCTTTGCGGACATAACGCAACAGTTGTCGTTCGGACAAACCATAGTTAAACCGCAGTTTTTGCTTTTCTTCTAAACGGACTGCATATTCTGAACGTTTGCGGCGAGCTTGACCGTGCTGACCAGGGGGATAAGCACGTCGGGCTGTTTTCCGGGTTAGTCCGGGAAGATCCCCTAAACGACGTGCAACCCGAAGCCGGGGTCCTCGATATCGAGACATCTAAGTTCCTCTCAACATAAAAATTTCACCAACCTTCTATTATAAGTTCTTAAAACCAAAAAGGGCAAGTGACAGAAGCGATCGCTTTCCAAAACGGGCAGTGGTATGATGAGCGAAAATTTGATTAGCTATATTTAGGCAAATGTTGAATTCCCAAAAATTGGCTTGGGGTCTTCCCCTGACAGTAGTTAGCCTGGTATGGGCTATGATTCCGGTAAAATCGGCGGCTCAGGGTTTCCCGTCTTATCGATTGGTGACAGAGGCTGATTATGCTAGATGTGTGCAACAATTGCAGGATGCTGGGGTGTCTCCTCGGGCTACAGCGACCGCTTGTGGTATGGCGATTAGACCTACAAATATTGGTGAGTGCGTGACTCTTATTACTCGTGATACTGGTATCGCTGGGGATGAGGCGGTTTTGGGATGTATGAATGTCCGCCGCCCGCAGGAGTTGGCTAATTGTGTGGTTAATATTACTAGGAGCAATAGTGAGGCTAATCCTTTAACTGTATTGGAAGGTTGCGGTCGCTCTCTTCTACCAGAGCGTTATGCTTCTTGTGTGGTGGGAATGGGTCGCGGTAGTACGGAATTTGCTGTCAATGACTTACTTAGGGTTTGTCTAAATCCCCCAGAACAGTTTACTGATAGGTTATAGGATGGGCTGGGGATGGTGGCTGCGCGCTATGGGCTAATTCTATGGCTAAGGCGATCGCAGCTTGAAAGCTGGAAGGATCAGCAATACCTTGACCGACGATATCAAAGGCGGTTCCGTGGTCGGGGGAGGTGCGGATAAAGGGTAAACCAATGGTGGTATTAACGGCGCGATCGAATGCCATTAGCTTAACGGGGATTAACCCTTGATCATGGTACAGGGCGAGGTAAGCATCATGGGCGGCGGCTGTGTTTTGGCCATACCAGGCTTGACCGGGTTTAACCCATAATGTATCGGGGGGGATAGGTCCGTCTAGTTGAATTTGGGGATAGCGATCGCGTTTTTGTTGTATCCAGGGAATTAGCCAATCTTTTTCTTCGATTCCCAACTGACCGTTTTCGCCGCTGTGGGGATTAAGTCCAGAAACGGCTATTTTGGGGGTTTTAATACCAAAGTCCTGGTTGAGGGAGAGTATAAGTAAATCTAGTTTCTGGTCTAGGAGTTGAGGGGTCAAGGTTTGAGGGACTTGTGATAGGGGAATATGGGTGGTGGCGAGTAAGGTGCGTAAAGTCCAGTTACTATGGGGCGATCGGGCTACAAATAGCATTCCGTAGCGGTTAACTTGGGAACGCACCGCCAAAAGTTCCGTTTGTCCTGGGTAGTCATGTCCGGCGGCTTTCCAGTGGTTTTTGGCAATAGGTCCGGTAACAATTCCCTGAAATTGCCCTTTGAGGGTGGAGGCGATCGCTGTTTCCAAATAAGCAAAACTCGCCGCCCCACTGCTGGCATTTCCGACCCCAAATTTAATCGAGGATGGGGAGGGTCCGTCATTAATATCTAAAATATTGAGATGATCGGGATTAGCGATCGCTGGAGTAGTTTTCCTGAGTTGTTGATAGGTATTTTCCAACACCCAACGGGTACCCACCACAGTTATCTCGCAGTTTTCCGTCCAAGTGGAATTAGCCAAAGCCTTCAAAACCACCTCCGGCCCTATTCCGGCTGGATCTCCCAAAGTAATCGCCAAACGTCTTAACATTTATACCCTCAACTTAACATAATTTTATTATTGAGGTTCAGTCTCTCATAAACTGCGATCGTTTTACCAAATCTTCACAATCAGGATGTTAAATTTTACAATAGCCTCTATTTCCATTTAAGTCAACAGCTTATACTCAACAGTGTGTTAATTTTCAGGCTCATTCCCGACTCGACAGATTCAAATTGTATCAACCCAAAGTCCCTTAGAATACTAGCTATGAAAGTTGGAATCCTAGCAGGTGGATTGGGAACCCGCCTCGCCGAAGAAACAGAAAGTAAACCCAAGCCCATGGTAGAAATCGGAGGTCGTCCTATCCTCTGGCATATCATGATGCACTATGGCTACCATGGTTTCAAAGACTTTATTATTGCCCTAGGTTACAAATCAGAAGTCATTAAAAAATACATGGTAGATTACTGTTCTTTAAACAGTAATAAGCTCACCGTAAATCTAGGCACAGGCAAAGTTAACATTGATGGAGGCTACCGTCAGGATTGGATAGTTGAACTACTAGACACCGGGTTATATACCAACACTGGAGGGCGTATAAAGCAACTTGTTTCCCATGTAAATAATGAGACATTTATGTTAACCTGGGGGGATGGAGTCTCCGATATTCACCTCAAGAAACTATTAGAATTCCATCAAAGTCATGGCAAACTAGCCACCATGACAGTCGTGCGCCCCCCCGCGCGTTTTGGACTCCCCAAACTAGACGGAAATCAAGTAGTTGAATTTTCCGAAAAACCTCAAATCAGTGAAGGATGGATTAACGGTGCTTTCTTTGTACTAGAGCCCGGAATTTATGACTACATTACTGGGGATGATACGCAGTGGGAAAAAGAACCGCTAGAAAACCTAGCCAAAGATGGTCAATTAATGGCTTATCAATATGACGGTTTTTGGCAGTGCATGGATACTCTGCGAGATAAACGTCGGTTAGAAGCACTGTGGGAAACCAATCAAGCACCTTGGAAAACTTGGAGAGAAGAAGATGAAATTATTACTGACGGGACACAAGGGTTACATCGGGACAATATTAGTCCCAATGCTGTTAGCAAAAAAGCATGAAGTTATTGGACTAGACAGCGAAATATTCAAACAGTGTACATTTGGGGAAGGGATTACAGAAATTCCCGAAATATGTAAGGATATTCGCGACATTGAAGCCTCAGACGTTGAGGGTTTCGATGCAATTTTGCACCTAGCGGGACTGTCAAACGACCCCCTAGGAAATCTAAATCCTGACTTAACTTACGAAATCAATCATCAGGCTTCTGTCAAGTTAGCAAAACTAGCCAAAGAAGCCGGAGTAAGTCGCTATATCTTCTCATCATCTTGTAGTAACTATGGCGCAGGAGGAGACGACTGGCTAACAGAGGAATCACCTTTTAATCCAGTCACCCCCTATGGTATTTCCAAGGTAATGGTTGAACAAGATGTTAGCAAACTAGCAGACGACAACTTTAGTCCTACTTTTCTGCGTAATGCTACAGCATATGGTGTTTCTCCCCGTTTGCGGTTTGACTTAGTATTAAACAACCTAGTGGCTTGGGCTTTCACTACCGGGCGGGTTTATATCAAGAGCGATGGTACTCCCTGGCGACCAATTGTTCATATTGAGGATATTTGTCGCGCCTTCATTGCTACCTTACACGCCCCGCGAGAAGTAGTGCATAATCAAGCCTTTAATGTCGGTCGTAATGAGGATAACTACCGCATCCGCGACCTAGCCAATATGGTCGAAGAAATTGTGCCTAATTGCATCATTGAATATGCAGAAGATGGGGGGCCAGATAAGCGTTGTTATCGGGTAAATTGTAGCAAGATTTTAGAAGCCTTACCAGAATTTCAACCAGAATGGAATGCCCGTCGTGGTGCATCAGAACTCTACGCAGCTTATCAAAAAATTGGACTGACTCTCGAAGAGTTTGAGGGTGAACGCTACAAACGTATTGCTCACATTCAGAAACTCATTGGAGAAGGAAGTTTAGATAATAGCTTGCGTTGGAAAAGCCCGGTAAATGTCTTAGCCAAGGCTTAAATCATCTGCTGACTATCAAAAAATGGTATCAGAAACCAGTTAGTTAATAGTAGTTAAAAGTATGTTAAGCTAGTCAATCTTTTTAACTTAATTACTGCCTAAAAACTCTCAAATAGCTATAGGTTTCTGATTACCTAATTCAGTCCGTGTCAAAATATTCTCATCCTGTAGCAATCAAACATCTGTAAAATATGCCTAATTCCATACCAGTCTGTCGTTCTTGTGGTTCGGAAAACCTAGAACTAATTATTTCCTTTGGCTATACTCCCCTAGCTGATGGATTAATCACCCGCGAGAATATTGATAAACCCGAATACACAGCCCTTCTGGATTTAGTATTTTGTCCAGACTGTGGACTGGTTCAGATAACGGTTAGTGTTCCCCCGGAAATTCTGTTTGGTCGAGATTATCCTTATTTTTCGTCGGTTTCTCCTTCCTTACTGAAGCATTTTGGTGATAGCGCCCAAAACATTATTAAATCCAGAAAATTAGATAGCAATAGTCTGGTAATTGAGGCGGCGAGTAATGATGGATATATGCTGAAAAACTTTCTGGAACAAGGGATTCCGGTTTTAGGGATTGACCCCGCGACGGGTCCGGTAGAAAAAGCCAGAGAATCAGGAGTTACCACAATTCATGATTTTTTCACTAAAGATTTAGCTGAAAAATTACATTCTGAGGGCAAAAAAGCGGATGTATTTTTAGCCAATAATGTTTTGGCTCATGTGCCGGATTTAAATGGCTTTGTGGAAGGTATTTATACGCTATTAAAGCCGGATGGTGTAGCAGTAATTGAAGCTCCGTATGTCGTCGATTTAGTAGATCATTGTGAATTTGATACTATCTATCACCAACACTTGTGCTATTTTTCAGTAACCGCCCTTGATAGGCTATTCCGCCGCCATTTTCTGTATTTAAATGATATTCAGCGGACGGCTATTCATGGGGGTTCTTTGCGGTTGTTTGTGGAACCCAAAGAGGCGGTTAAAGATTCGGTGATATCTCTGCTTCAACAGGAAAGGGAATTAAAGGTAGACCGTATGGACTATTATAGAGATTTTGTCGATCGCATAGAAGTTATTAAGGATAATTTACTGAATATTCTGTGGGACTTAAAGCGACAGGATAAAAGGGTAGTAGGTTACGGTGCGGCGGCGAAAGCGACGACATTGTTAAGCTATTTTGGTATTGATAAAACGCTGTTAGATTATGTGGCGGACTTAAACCCCTTTAAACACGGACGTTTTATGAGTATCAATCATTTACCGATTGTACCACCTTCGAGATTAGTAGAAGACCAGCCAGATTATGTTTTGATTTTGGCGTGGAATTTTGCGGAAGAAATTATCAAGCAGCAACAGGCTTACCGAGACCGGGGTGGTAAGTTTATCATTCCCATACCTGAGCCCAAAATTGTAGATTGATTATCCCCAAATCGTCAGTTAAATAGCGCCCATATTGTTGTTTATCGGTCAAATAATTAGGAGATAAATATGAGTAGTCAATCGGTCGCTAAGGTAGCGAATACTGAACCGGAGTTGAAGTTAGTTGAGCATACTTGTCCGAACTGCGGTCATCAAGAAATGTGGGTTTTCTATGAGGTGCGGGATGTGCCTGTTCATAGTTGTTTAATGATGCCAACCCGACAGGAAGCCTTAGATTTTCCGCGCGGGGATGTGGTGTTAGGATACTGTGAAAATTGCGGTTTTATTACCAATACGGCATTTGATTCTAAATGGTCAGCCTACGCCCCGAATTATGAAGACCAGCAAAGTTTTTCCCCGACATTTAATCAGTTTGCTCTGGATTTAGCGAATCGGCTGATTGACAAGTATAATCTCCGTGATAAAGATGTAGTTGAAATCGGCTGTAGCAAGGGTGATTTTTTGGTGCTAATGTGCGAGTTAGGGAATAACCGAGGGGTAGGTATTGACCCTTCGGCGGTGGTGGGACGAGTCCAAAGCCCAGCCACGGAACGCATTAGGTTTATTCAAGACTATTATTCAGAGCGCTACACTGAATATGTAGGGGATTTTATCTGCTGTCGCCATACTTTAGAACATATCTACCCAACGGCTGAATTTGTGGGGACGGTGCGGCGCTCTATTGGGAATCGCCCAACTTCTGTGTTTTTGGAAATTCCTGATATGGGTCGAGTTCTCAAGGATTTGGCTTTTGAGGATATCTACTATGAGCATTGTTCTTATTTTACACCAGGAACTTTGGCTCGTTTATTCCGCGCTTCTGGGTTTGAGGTGACGGATGTATATTTAGCATATAGTGACCAATATCTGTTAATTGAGGCGGAACCTGTCTCGGATTTGTCTGGGAAAATTCATCCTTTTGAGGAAAGTCCCGACCAAGTTAAACAGGATATGAGACATTTTGCTACTCATGTGCAAGGTAAAATCAACCATTGGAAAGAACATCTACAAATCGCTCAGGCAGAAGGAAAGCGGGTTGTAGTTTGGGGTTCTGGCTCTAAATGTGTGGCGTTTCTAACGACTTTGAAAACTGAGAATCAGGTGCAGTATATTGTGGATATTAATCCTCACCGACACGGACAGTTTATTCCGGGTGTTGGTCATGAAATTATGTCGCCGGAATTTTTGAAGGAATATCAGCCGGATGAGATTATTGTGATGAACCCGATTTACTGTGCAGAAATCCAGAAAATGCTGGATGATATGGGGGTATCAACAAAACTGATTCCTTTGAGTTAATGGGGGTGGTGACCGGGTCTGGGTGGCGCTGATAGCTATTTTTGGTGCGATCGCTACCGGTTCACCCTAAAATAGATAGGACAATTGTTAGACTTGTACAGGAGATCCCAAATTTATGGCTGGTGAAATTTTCAATGCGGCGTTTCTGTCCTTTGTTCTGATTCTGGTGGGATTAGGTGGCGGGTTCCTCCTCCTAAAAATCCAAGGTGGGGAATAGTCACCAGAGGCGGAACCCCACTAAGTAAATCAGGAAGGAGTTATCCGTTGCTGATTGGTATTGGCGCTAATGGTAGTTATAGCCATTGGCGCTAGTCCTGTTTGATAATTGATAATTGACCATAAAGGCATAAGTAGGGTGTGTCCCACCCGGCAAATGGTAATCAATAGGGGATAATTGACCGCTGGCGCAGTCCCACTGGGGACTCTAATCTGAGCAAATTATGAAGTTTTGTAAAAAAATGAGATAATCTTTGATAGTATTTTAAGTAAAGTTTAAGCCCCATATTGGTTATTCATGACATTATTAATTGTTGGTGCCACAGGTACTCTAGGTAGACAGATAGCCCGCCGAGCATTAGATGAAGGCTACCAGGTCCGCTGTTTAGCGCGTAGTTACAAAAAAGCTGCTTTCCTAAAAGAGTGGGGTGCAGAACTGGTTCCGGGGAACCTATGTGATCCAGAAACCTTAAAACCGGCGCTAGAGGGGGTAAAGGTGGTAATTGATGCGGCGACGGCGCGCCCGACGGATTCGCTGAGTATTAAAGATGTAGACTGGAAAGGGAAAGTGGCCCTGATTCAGGCGGCTAAAGCGGCAGGAGTAGAGAGATTTGTGTTTTTTTCGTTCCTGGATGCGGAAAAATATACGCAAGTGCCATTATTAGAGATTAAACGCTGTACAGAAAAGTTTTTAGCTGAATCTGGCCTTAAATATACAATTCTGAGACCCTGTGGCTTTCTGCAAGGCTTAATTGGTCAATTTGCGATCCCGATTTTAGATGGTCAGTCTGTATGGGTTCCGGGGGTAAGTTCCCCGATCGCCTATATGGATACTCAGGATATCGCTAAAATCACGATCCGGGCGTTATCAGTTCCGGAAGCGGAAAATAAAACGTTTCCGGTGGTGGGTTCGAGAGCTTGGACAGCGGATGAAATTATCCGCTTGTGCGAAAGACTGTCAGGGAAACAAGCCAGAGTCACGCGCACACCTAACAGCATTGTCCGTATTGTCCGCAAAGTTACTCGATTTTTCCAGTGGAGTCTGAACATTTCGGATCGTCTGGCGTTTGTGGAAGTTCTAGCGACGGGTCAACCTCTGAAAGCGTCAATGGATGAGACTTATCAGATACTAGGTATCAACCCAGAAGAAAATACCACCCTGGAAAGTTACCTGCAAGAATACTTTGGTCGGATCATGAAAAAACTGAAAGAGCTGGAATATGAACGAGAAAAACAGAAAAAACGTAAACAAAAGCGCAGCCCGTTCAAATCGTAAGAAGATTTGGCTGTAGGCTTTTGTTGTAGTAGGCTAATGGAATCGGTCAGTTATTTGGCTGATTGTGGTAAAATGGGGCGCTAAGTAAATTAGCCCCAATGATTGTTGCTCAACCATTATTAAGTTTATCCCCGTGCCAAAAGTAGGGATTCTTTATAACGATGCTAAGGCTGCTGCTTGTCGCAGTGCCATTGAATTAAAGGACAAGTTAACCAACCTGGGTTGGGATGTTTTTGTGGCGACAGGAATGGGGGGGATTTTGGGTTATTCTAATCCCGATCGCCCTCTGTGTCATACTGCGATCGAGGGGTTAGCGCCGCCAGAGTTCGATCGCGATATGAGCCTTGCTATTGTCCTAGGGGGAGATGGCACTGTTCTTTCTGCGTCCCGACAATTAGCGCCCCAGGGTATCCCCATGTTAGCGGTAAATACAGGCCACATGGGATTTCTGACGGAAACTTATCTAAATCAGTTCCCCCAAGCCTTAGAAGCGGTTTTGGCAGGGGAATATTTGGTTGAAGAACGGACAATGCTATTGGTGCGGGTATTTCACCAGGAAAGTTTGCTCTGGGAGGCTCTCTGTTTAAATGAAATGGTGCTACACCGGGAACCGATGACCTGTATGTGCCATTTTGAAATAGAAATCGGTCGCCATGTTCCGGTTGATATTGCTGCTGATGGGGTGATTATTTCTACCCCGACTGGCTCTACGGCTTATTGTCTGTCGGCGGGGGGAGCAGTAGTTACGCCAGGGGTGGGAGTTCTGCAATTGTTGCCAATTTGTCCCCATTCTCTGGCTTCGCGGGCTTTGGTTTATGCAGACCGGGAAGTGGTGACTATTTACCCGGCTAGTCCTAATCAATTGGTGATGGTGGTTGATGGCAATGGCGGATGTTATGTTCTACCAGAATATCACGTCCGAGTTGAGCGATCGCCTTTTCCGGCTCGTTTTATTCGTCTGAAACCACCGGAATTTTTCCAAATTTTGCGAGAAAAACTAGGCTGGGGACTCCCTCATATTGCTAAACCTACTTCTGTGGAACTACCTTGAGGCAACTGAGTCGAATTAACTAATTTTACACGGTAAACTGTTCCCCTATGAATGCGATCGCCCTAGATTCCCGTGCCTCCATATTGATTATTGAAAGTGATCAACTGTTGGCGGAAAATATCAGTAATGACTTGCACGAGTCCGGCTACTTTCCGGTAGTGGCTCACAATACCGCCATGGGTTTACATCAGGTAACGGAACTGCAACCAGCTTTGATTGTCATAGAATTGATGCTGGGGGGAGAGTCGGGATTGTCTCTGTGTCGCCATCTCCGGGAAATGGGCTGCACTGCGCCTATATTAATCTTTATGGCTCGTGATACCGTTGATGACCGGGTGGCTTGTTTGGAATCAGGCGCTGATGATTATTTTCTCAAACCCTATCGCTGTGAAGAGTTCCTCGATTTGGTGAAGCTATATCTCAAATCGGAAGATAATCACTCCGATATGTTGCGGTTTGCGGATTTGGTCTTAGATTTGGCGACCAGACGCGCTATTCGTAACCATCGGGCGATCGATTTAACCATGAAGGAATTTGATTTGCTCAAATATTTAATGGAGCATCCTCGGGAAGTTTTGACTCGTGAACAGATCCTGGAAAATGTCTGGGGATATGATTTTTTGGGAGAGTCTAATGTGATTGAGGTTTATATTCGCTATTTGCGACTAAAAATTGAGGAGGAAGGGGAAAAACGATTGATTCAGACTGTCAGAGGTGTAGGATATGTTTTGCGAGATGCCTAGGTTCAGTGGCGGTGCGTCCGGGGGGTGGCGCATGGATTGGCGGCGATTGGGATTAAGTTGTGTGACTATTACCTGGTTTTTGGTAGGCTGTGATACGCCAATGGTGTCTGTTCCTCCTAATCAGTTGGAACAGGATATGGTGCCAGTTTTTAGTCAGGGTCAGATGCTACCGATTACGGCTAAAGCTATGATTGGCGATCGCGAAATTCAGCTCGAAGTGGCGAGAACTCCTGAACAACAGACTTTGGGGTTGATGTTTCGGACTTTCCTCCCCGACAATCGCGGTATGTTATTTGTCTTCGCGCGCCCTGAGTTTGCACAGTTTTGGATGAAAAACTGTAAGATTCCTTTGGATATGATTTTTATGCGTGATGGGGTGGTTCGTTATATTCAGGTTAATGCTCTCCCCTGCGAGGCTGAACCTTGTCCGACCTATGGACCTACTAATGTGATGGTGGACAAGGTGATTGAGTTGCGAGGGGGACTAACTGAGGAATTGGGGCTACAATTGGGCGATCGCATCTCCGTTCGCTTTCTCAAATCTCCATAAAATAGTCTTTAGCCACTCCTATTGTAAAACTTTGTAAATTATGCTTGCCTAGTCCCAAAATGGTGCTATATTACCAGTATAGGGACACAAAACGAAGTTAATTCTTTGAGTAACCCAGTTTCGGACTTAGAGCCTGTGTCCGCCTGCTTGAGTCCACTTGCAGCGTCTGAACAGTGTGTTCGAGCTATAACTTGTTGGCATCGTCAAAGGGGTAAACTCCCGGCCTGGAGGCTCTCGTAAGTTGAGTTTGTTTGGGATCGGTGCTATAAACGGAGCCTGTATCGGCTTGATTTCTAAGGTGAGTTCCCTGAGTCAGGGTTGTTGCAAGTTTTGTTAACCAAATTTAGATCCTATCATTTTTCTGAGTAACTTATCCAACGTCTGCTTGAGTCAACTGAGTTTACTCAGTCGGTTTAGAGCCTAGTAGCCTTCTACTAGGCTTTAAGTAGTTTAGGGGTAATGCGATCGCCACATCTGGGAAAGTTTGACGAAATCAACCGAAAAAGATTAAAATTTAAGCTCTCGTATCTTCAGCCTCATATTGTCAAAACATTAATTGAATTGAGGGAACAATCATGCCTAAAGGTTCTTTTGCGACAATGCACGCAGAGACAGGGGAGCCACAGATATCATTTTATTATGAAAGTGGTACAGTTGAAACCTTCAGTCTGCCAATTTCTGCCGCTGAATTAGCCCAAAAATTGCCCCAAATGTTATCACAAAGGTGGGTAACTTTCCATTTGATTGATCAAACCGTTTTGGTCTGTATGGCTAAGGTGACTAAGGTGGAAGTCAAGCCGCCACTTCCCCAAATTCGAGATCAAGCCAGTTTCGCCAATGCTCAGAGGATAACAGCCTTACAAAGGGGAGCCGTCGGTAAAATTGGGGTACAGTAGTAGTCTAAGTTAATTCGCAGGTGCATCTCACATTTTTAAAAAATTGTCATAATTAACCATGCCTTTAGTAAGTTTAATTCAAGCAAGTTCCTATGAACCATTAGCCTTACGCCATTCTTTAGAAGCCTTATTGGAACCTTGGGGAGGTGTGAGAAGATGGGTGAAGCCAGGCGATCGCGTTTTATTAAAGCCGAACTTATTAACAGGTTCTCGTCCGACCAAAGAATGTGTCACCCGTCCCGAATTAGTAGCCGAGGTGGCGAGGTTAGTTAAAGAAGTAGGTGGTCAGCCATTTTTAGGAGATAGTCCAGCCTTTGGGAGTGCTTTAGGGGTAGCCAAAGCCAACGGTTATTTACCCCTAATTAGGGAGTTAGACTTACCCGTGGTGGAATTTCACGGTCGCCAGTATTCAACCGCTACCCAAGAGTTTGAACGGTTGCGGTTAAGTCGGGAGGCTATGGAAGCCGACGTTGTGATTAACCTCCCCAAGGTGAAATCTCACACCCAGCTAACAATGACTCTGGGGGTGAAAAACCTGTTTGGTTGTGTTCCGGGGAAAATGAAAGCCTGGTGGCACATGGAAGCCGGAAAAGATGCCGATCGCTTTGGTAGAATGTTGGTAGAAACCGCTAGAGCGATCGCCCCAGAATTGACCGTTATTGATGGTATTATCGCCCATGAGGGAAATGGTCCGAGTAACGGGGAACCCCGCTTGTTGGGCTTGCTAGGAGCCTCTGAGGACGTTTTTGCACTCGATAGGGCAATGGTAGAAGTGTTAGGGGTACAATGGGATTTAGTCCCCACCCTAGTGGCCGCGAAAAGTCTAGGGTTGTGTGGGGAATTAGAGGCGATCGCCTTTCCGTTGTTGCACCCGGATGATTTACGGGTTGACGATTGGCGACTCCCGGACAAAATGGCTCCCATAGATTTTGGCTTACCAAGGGTAATGAAATCGACTTTCCGCCATCTATATATTAAGCTAATCCGGGAGCGAAGACAAGCCCTATAGGTTTTGGTTTAGGGGTTTTCTGAGAATAGCTACCGATTGTCCCAAGTTACCTAGGCTTGTTTGCGATCGGCCATCATCCCAAGTAATTGTTGACAACAAGGGGATATGGGGTTTATCCCCATCATGGATAGCATCAATATTGAGTCCCAGATGTTGAGTCCAGGCACGAATTGCATCGCGATCTATGAATTGGTCAATATGTTTGTGGGGGTCTGGATTTTTAAGCATTTCCTCGAATACAGACCAGTGTGATGGAATTCTAAACTCCAGAAAACTGATGATAATACATCCTCCGGGTTTAAGCACTCGATTAGCTTCAGCTAAATATTTATAGCTATCCTCATGTCTTAAATGGGTAAGCACCGAAAAAAATACCACAAAGTCAGCCACTTGATCTGATGCTGGAATACTCAGACTATTCACCTTCACAAACTGCCAATCATTCCGATTGCAAATTTTACGTGCATAGTCCAATAAATCCTGAACTAAATCGATACCTAAGTAGCGAATGTCAGGAATACCCGCCAAAGGACCAGCCAAACGCCCACTTCCACACCCTACATCAATCACCATTTGACCTGGTTTGAGTCCCTGTTGTCTAAGTAAACCTAGTTCCAGTTGACCTACAGCTAGAAAGTTTCCGCCAATAGCTTGCTCGTATGCTTTGTCACTAGCCAAAACATTCTTGAGTTTTTGGAGGTGTTTAGTATATGTGTCACTATATACATTATATTCAGTCATGACTAATTTCATCCTGTGATAATTGATGGAAAAATCTGCCTTATATTGTGAATATTCAAGGTGTCAACCTAAGTCAAAATCGATCCTCCCATCATTTTTTGATAGCGTCGGTTCCACTCCGCCGCCATAGCCGGCCAACGTTCGAGGGTGTAGTCTTTCTCGATGACTTTTTGTGCGGCTTCTCTGGCTAGTTCCAAAACCTCGCGATCTTCCACCAAACTAGCCAAAGCGAAGTCAGGTAAACCCGACTGACGAGTTCCCAAAACCTGACCGGGACCCCGTAACTGCATATCCATTTCAGCAATAAAAAAGCCATCCTGGGACTGTTCCAAAACCTGTAATCTTTGCTTGGCTTCCGGTGAGGAACTCCCCGACATTAACAAACAATAGGACTTGTGAGCGCCACGACCGACCCGACCCCGTAGTTGGTGCAATTGTGACAAGCCAAACCTTTCCGCATTTTCAATTAACATCACCGTAGCATTAGGAACATCAACCCCAACCTCCACCACAGTTGTCGATACTAGGATATGAGTTTCTCCATCCCTAAATTTAGCGATCGCCGCTTCTTTTTCCTGGCTACTCATGCGACCATGCAATAAAGCGATCGCCAATTCCGGGAAAATCTTAGTTTGCAATTTTTGATGTTCTTCAACAGCCGATCGCACATCCAATTTTTCCGACTCTTCCACCAAAGGTAAAACCACATAAACCTGTCGTCCTTGTGCCACTTCTCGGCTAATCAAATCGTAGGCTTCCTGACGTTTACGACCAGATAACATAGTAGTTTGAATTGGCTGTCTTCCCGGCGGTAATTCATCCAACTGACTCACATCGAGATCTCCGTGTAAAGTGAGGGATAATGTGCGGGGAATAGGAGTTGCGGTCATGGTCAAAACATGGGGTGACTCACCTTTTTGTTGTAACTTAGCCCGTTGATGCACCCCAAAGCGATGCTGTTCATCAATCACCACCAACCCCAACTTATGAAAATTCACCTGGTCTTGAATTAACGCATGAGTTCCCACCAAAACCGGCAATTCTCCCGTTTGTAATTGAGCATGAATTTGGCGACGTTTAGCAGCCTTAGTCGAACCCGTCAACAACTCAACCGGAAGGTGCATTAAATTCAACCAACCCACCAATTTTTGATAATGTTGTTCCGCCAAAACCTCCGTCGGAGCCATCAAAGCCGTCTGATATCCTGCTTGAATTGCCGCCAACATTGCCACCACAGCCACCACAGTTTTACCCGCCCCAACATCTCCTTGAATTAAGCGGTTCATAGGTTCTTCCGAATTGAGATCCGTCAAGATTTCTCCAATCACTCGTTTTTGAGCCTTGGTTAATTCAAAAGGCAAGATTTTATAAAACTGTTGGATGAGTTCACCTTGGGGGAGGAGAGCCGCGCTTTTTTCGTTGGTTTTAGAAACTTGTCGCCGCTGCAATAAGCCGATTTGCAAATAGAAAAATTCATCAAATACTAAGCGTCGTCTAGCCGAGGCTAACCAGTCGCGGTTGGGGGGGAAGTGAATATTAGTGATAGCATCCGAGATTTCAATTAACTGATATTTTTCCCGCAATTTGGGAGGTAATGATTCCGGGAGTTTATTAGCTGCTGGTAATGCCGCCAAAACCGCCTTCCTGAGCAAATCCGCCCCAATGCCATCCGACAACGGATAAACCGGTAAAACCCGCCCAATTTTCATGGAAGCCGCACGACTATCAACCCGGTCTAAGACTTCCAATTCCGGGTTATCTAGGGTAATGCCATATTTATTTTTTTTCACCAACCCAGAAGCCGCGATAATGGCTCCCGGAGGATAGTTATATTTTTGTTTATGTTGCCAGCCTTTATTGCTATAGCGATTTCCCGCAAAAAAACGACTAATTTTGAGTTGTCCGGTTGCGTCTTTCACCATTAATTCTAAAATAGTGAGTTGGCGATTTTTGGGGCTACTAAAACAATTACACCGCTTCACCTGTGCGACAATGGTAACAGTTTCCCCAGGTGCTAATTCTTTGATGGGGACTTGGCGCGCGTAATCAATATGGTCGCGGGGATAATAATAGAGTAAATCATAAATGGTATAAATTCCCAGCCTGGCTAAAAGGTCGCTATTTCTAGGCCCGACCAGTTCTTTTAAACCCTGGTCTAATTGGGGAGATTTTGGCGGGGTAACTTCCTGGGTAATGCTGCGACTGCGAGGGGGAGGGGATGGCTCTGGGGGCTGATTTGGGGCGAGTTTTTTCTGAGCTTCTAACAGACGCTCGGCTTGGAGTAAAAAGTTGCGAGTTTCGGCGATCAAATGCTGTCTATCTTCGGTGATAAGTTGGGAATATATAGCAAAATCTCCCACCAATTTCCGCCCCAATTCATGAGCTTCTAGGGGGATAATTTCGATGAGTTTATCAATGCTGATTTGTAAAAATTCATGAAATCTATACTCTTTGCCCTGAATGTTATTAAACCCACGTTCTGCTTCTACAGAGAGGGCTTTTTGGAGACGAGACCAATCGGGTTCATAGATTGCCATAGGTGATGAATTTTAACTGATTTGGATTGCCAACTTGGTTGATATTATAAGGGTTTATTGGTGCATTAATCAAGCTCAAATACTTGACCAATTCAGAAATTGCAGATATCATGAAACCATGGGCTATGGTGGCTATTTATGACCATAGTAGATGACTATTTAATCAATATAGCATATTTGCGCTAGGTCTGATAAACCCTTCCCAGAAAGGGGGTTTATATGACTATCTCTGGTGAGGTCGGACAAACTCTGCCAGAAACCAGGTTTGTTTCCCCCCAACTCCCAGAAACCGGGTTTGTTTCCCCCCAACCTCCCAGAAACCGGGTTTCTATGACTATCTCTGGTGAAGTCCGATCAACTAGGGTTTTTCTGAGGGTGAATTAGTGGATTAATTTAGATTAACTACTTGACAAACCCAGAAATCTGAGATATTATGGTGGTGATGGGTTATGATAGCCCATCTTGACTCTAGCCTAGCTAGGTAGGTCAAGGTAGGCAATCAAAGGCGATCGCATTTACTGCTCCCTACTCATCGAACCAACTAGAACGCCAAGCCGCCTCAGCCTGTAGGACAGCCCTTTCCCGCAATTTCTTCTGATAGTTGCGTCCCAACTGGTTGAGGCGTTTAGCCACCTGGCGGATTTTTTGTCGTCCAGCCATCACCCTAGGGTCAGAAAACTCGATTTCCGATATCCGCAGATGAACGGTAATCAGTTGAGTGACGCGGGAGGTCTGTTCCTCATTTTCATCTTCCGTCTCCACCATGAGAGTCAACAAATTGGGGGTATTACCCGCCGTAGCTTCCAGGGGAGGTTCAGTTTTAGAAGCGGCTTCGATGAGGGCTACAGGCAACTCCTGGGGCATTATAGCATATTCCTGCAACAGCAAGTTAATCTCATGGGAGAGGCGATGCAGAATTTTAGTAGTGGCTTCGTCAATGTTTTCTTGCCAACGCAGAAGATGGTAGGGCGTAATTAGTAGGGGTTTGGGACTAGATGGAGAAACGGATTTAAGAGGAGAAATTGAGGGGCGAAAATCTTGATTTTCTTGGCTTTCCGTCTCTGGGGATGGTTCTGAATCCTCGGATTTTTGGGGGTCATTCTCATCTGGTTTTTGCTGAGAAATCGGCGCACGGACTAGATTAAATAACCGATTTTGCGATCGCGAAACCTGATGGCGAATTTGTGATTGTAGTTCTTGCCGTCGCGAGAAAGACAGCTTTAAAAAGGCTTCTGGATAACCCTGAGTGCATAAATGATAAGTAGCCAGGATGAGTTGCTGTCGCAAGCCCTCACCCAAAACCTGTAGATAATCACTATAACATTGATGTAATTCTTGGGCAATATCAGCGATCGCATCTTCGAGGGCTGCGATCTCCTGTTCAATTTGTTTAACAGATCCGGCCATAGTTATAATAGGGGGAACATTAGAGCAACACTAAACAAAAAACCCCGATCCATTCTGATTATGCCATCAGATCGGGGTTAATTTCACCAAAACTTAGAAATTGAGAGTCGATAGGTTATGCCTTCCCACCAGTTTGGGCAGCCACTTCATCAGCAAAATTAGTCTCTTCTTTTTCCAGACCTTCACCCAAGACAAATCTGGCAAACCGACGGACCTTAATATTTTCGCCCAAAGTAGAGATAGTCTGCTTAATGAGTTCCTCAACCGAAATATTCTGGTCACGGATATAGGGTTGGTCTACCAGAGACAACTCTTTGAGTCGTTTATCAATACGACCCTGGACAATTTTCTCTTTAATGTTGTCAGGCTTGTTACCGAGATCATCACGTTTCATCTCGATTTCCTTTTCCTTAGCCACCATAGCAGCGGGGATATCATCCACCGAGACATATTCAACATTAGGACAAGCCGCAATTTGCATAGCGATATTACGCACCAACTCTTGGAACTCTTCCCGACGAGCGACAAAATCGGTTTCGCAGTTAACCTCCACCAGAACACCAACCCGACCCCCGGTGTGAATGTAGCTACCGACTATCCCTTCAGTCGCCGCACGCCCAGATTTTTTGTCAGCGGAAGCGATACCCTTTTGTCGCAGCCATTCGGCGGCTTTAGTCATATCGCCATCATTTTCCTTGAGGGCTTTTTTGCAGTCCATCATACCCGCGCCAGTTTTATCGCGCAGTTCCTTAACCATCTTTGCAGAGATTTCAGCCATGTTTAATCCTTTAATTGCTTAGTTAAATTGCCAGTAACCAACACTTGTTAGGAAAGTTTAACAAATGTTTCACCAAATACCGAAACCTGGCTCGGTAGAAGTCTGGGAAGCCATAGCGCCCCCCAGACCGTCTACTATAGTTGTATTGACCTAATCATCAGAGGAATCATCAGAGTCATCATCAGACTCATAATCATCACCGAATTCCTCGTCATCGTAATCGGTATCCGCGTCGTCGTAATCATCATCAGCGCCAACAGCAGATACCCCGTGACAGCCTTCATAAATACCATCAGCCAATTTACCAACAATCAGCTTAATGGCACGAATCGCATCATCATTAGCGGGAATATGGATATCAGCCAGGTCAGGATCACAGTTAGTATCTAACAGAGCAATAATGGGAATCCCCAATTTCCGGCATTCCATGACGGCATTATATTCCCGGCGTTGGTCTACCATAATCACGGCATCGGGGACTCGGCGCATTCCTTTCAGACCGCCCAAATATTTCTGTAGCTTACCCATTTCGCGACGCAAAACCGCCGCCTCTTTTTTGGGGAGATAGTCTAACTGACCGCTATTTTCTCGCGCTTCCAAGTCTTTGAGACGGTCTACGCGAGTTTTAATTGTCACCCAGTTGGTCAGCATACCCCCCAACCATCGTTGGTTGACATAATAACCACCACAGCGAGCAGCTTCCTGGGCGATAATACCAGCAGCCTGTCGTTTAGTTCCCACAAACAGGAATTTTTTGCCTTGTTCAGAAGCGCTTCTGACATAATCATAGGCATCATCCATCAATTGAGCGGTTTGTACCAGGTCAATGATGTGAACGCCGTTGCGTTCTGTGAAAATGTAGGGAGCCATTCTAGGGTTCCAGCGTCGGGTCTGATGCCCAAAGTGAACCCCAGACTCTAGCATATCTGCGAGACTGATAACTGGCATGATTAATTTTTCTCCTTTTCGGGTTAATCCTCCACCCAAGCGCCGATCTGTAGGGAGATTCCCCACAGACACCCGAACTCTTGGATGTGCGAGTTGAGACAACTTGACGATTATAGCAAATACTGCACCACTGACGATCGCCTCTGTCACAGAAATAGAGATTTTTTCAGGAGAGGGGATAGATTAACAGCGATCGCATTGTGTGCTTTAATAGACAAAAATCATTGGAACTTTGAAAATATGGCTAAAAAATCTGGTGGATTTCCCTATCCCTTCCGTACTTTCTGGGCGATCGTCCTGTTAGGAATTAACCTGGTGGTGGCTGGCTACTACTTCCATATCATTCAGTAGTCTTGGCTGATTGCCCTTAAAAGTCTATGCTGCCGATCCATTATAGGGGTTCTCCCCTACCAATGGCTGCAGCATTTTGATGCTTTAACAATAGGTGCTTATAGGTTATGATACTTATAGATTCCTAGGTCCTGCTTTTGAGAGCTTAATTTAATCGCAGATTAGTTGAACCAATTAGGGCGATGCGCTACAATACCAAGTATGGGTGCGAGACGTTTAGGAGTGAAATAGGGATGCAATGCCCGAAATAGCCTCCTAGTGGGACTTCCACCCCTTGGTTGATGGGGTCGCATCCCTGAGCATCCCATAACACAGCCTGATTTTTGGGCCCACCTTCGAGACTTCCAATATGGCCAGTCAGGTGAAGCGTCTA
>NZ_JARPLU010000097.1:0-19932 GCF_032349615.1 Limnospira sp. PMC 1279.21
ATCAAGGTGCGATGACGGTCATTGAGTTTTAGTTTGGTTCGGAAAGCTTTGTAAGCCATGATTTTATTTTACCATGAATCCGACTTGATGAGTATGTCGTCAGGGAAATTTGGCATGGTCTGGGGTTTGACCGTATACTCATTATTGAGTTGCGAATCTTTTTGGGTATTGTACCTTATTGTCCTAAGATGTAAAGCAAATCTTGGATTAAATTCTGGCTCCGACCCGATCGCTTTAGATATTCCTTGGGCCGAATATAATTTGTCCCGGTCTAATCATAGTAGCCCCTGCTTCTACGGCTAGTAAATAGTCCCCTGACATACCCATAGATAATTCTGCCATTTTGATATTAGACCAGTTTTGCGCCCCAATTTCAGCCGCTAACTGACGGGTTTTTTCAAAAACCGATCGCGTTTGGGTTTCGGTCAAGCCTTGGGGGGGAATTGTCATTAGACCTTGAATATTTAGGGACTCACAGGCATTAAGCTGGGGTAAATCAGCCAGTAACTCCGGGACTGTCCAACCATATTTGTTAGGATCTGGGAGGATTTTCACCTGTAGGCAGATCCGGGGACAGCGAGACTGTTCTCTAGCCAGGCGATCGAGTCTTTGGGCTAATTTCCAACTATCAACCGAGTGGAGCCAATCAAAATGAGCGATCGCCGTCGCCGCCTTATTGCTTTGTAGATGACCAATCAAGTGCCAAGTAATATCCCTGAGATCTTGCAATTGAAGTTGTTTCGCCTCTGCTTCCTGAACACGATTTTCGCCAAAATCCCTCACTCCGGCTTCATAAGCCAAGCGTATAGCCTCCACCGAAACCGTTTTGGTCACAGCGACCAGTCGCACCTCTGGGGGAATAGCAGCCCGAATTTGGGCAATTCTTTCAGCGATCGAATCAGTCATAGTCAGTCATAGTGGGTTAGTCAAGCTATAGAAAGGTCTGCTGATGAATTATTTGCAGTTTTTTATAAGGCTCCATTTGGCCAGTGCGTCGCAACATTCGCAAACGAATTTCCACTAACATCTTGGCATCGGAGCGGCTTATCGGTTCAAACTTCAAGCCAGCCGGTGATTGAGTCACCAAGAAAAATAGGCGTTGGGCGTAAAGGGTAGTAAATAATTCCTGATTATCTTCAACTGGGCAAACTTTAAAAAGTAAGCCAAAGTTGGGATGGTTCATGTAAGTTTCTGTTGTCATTCCGCCTCACGCATCAGCAAGCACTAACTTAGAAAAAAGGCAATTACCTGGTGTTACTCTGCTATTCGAGCCCGTCTATCAGAGATATATCCCAGAATCAAATAATCAGCCGATTTATCTTGACACTCTCAGGCGCACTTTTCAAGTCATAGCGCCTCGCACCGGGAAGCGGGGAAAGAGTGTTGGTCTTAAGATTCCCAGCCCCAAACCAAACGCATACCCCAAAATATAGTTAAGGCTAATAGGGCGACCCAATCCCACCAATTAATTTGAAGTTGATGCCACTCAACTCGATGTTGGTTAGGACTGGTAAAGCCTCGGACTTTCATGGCATTAGCAATTTGTTCTGCTCTCAATAATAAATTTTCTAGGAGTCGTTCTGCCACCAAAAGCCAAATTTGAGTCGCCCTTCGCCAGCCCAGTTTTTTCCAGTCGATCGCCCTAGTACGCACAGATCTATATAGGTTCTGAATTTCCTCAAGTACCAGGGGAAAGAAACGCAGGGACAGAGTGAGGGTGAGGGCTATTTCTGTTACCGGAATTTTCAGCCGTCGCAATGGTTTCATCAGGCTTTCGATCCCCACAGCAATTTCCTCAGAAGCCGTAGTCAGTAGATATAGATTAGTGCTGTAAACCAGGGTAAACAGCAAGGTACTAATCCGAACACCCAGATCCAGGGAATAGCGGGTAATAGTTAACGGACCCGCTGCCAGCAGAATATAACTATAGGCTGTTGGTTGAGGTAAACCCTCAGTCTCAGTCACCGAATCAGCGGCCGTTGTGGCATTTTCTCCCAGTCCTCCCACTCTCCCAAGACTTTGCATTTCCAAGGCTATCTCATCTCTGGGGAGGCGAGGTTGATGGCTAACACTCAACCCATCAGGTAGGATAGCACTTACTATCAACAATAAGCTACAGAAAGTTAATAGCCAGCCCATTTGTCGCTTCCACACCCGGAACGGAATTGCTGCCACTAGGGTAATCACCATCAATAGCACCACCAACCCCAACCGCCAAAGGGCATTAGAGAGGATCGGTGCAATGAGAAAGCTCATCAACCAGACTAGCTTAATCCGGGAATCAAGGCGATGAAGCCAAGTAATCGGTTGTTCTAAGTATAAACCGATAGGTAGCGATCGCAGTAGGTCCATTTTCTCAACAATTAACTATAGTTGGGGGGATCAATGCCAACTGGGCGCAACTGGTCAGTAATCAAACCTTAGTCGCCCGGTTAGAGGAATTTCTCTCTACTTCCCGCATAGCTTTACCCCGCCATAATAGTCTAATGGGAGTCCCAGCAAATCCCAATTGTTGACGGAACTGGCTTTCCATGTAGCGCCGATAATTATCCCCAAACCGTTTTGGGTCATTCACAAACAAGACAATTGTGGGCGGACTGGAGGTAACTTGAGTTCCATAGTAGATTTTACCCTGTCGTCCTTGGCGACTGGTGGGGGGAGAATGCCAACGGACTGCTTCTTCGATGACTTCATTAATTACCGATGTAGAGACTCGGCGGCGATTTTCTTCGGCGGCTTTGTCCACCAATTTAAAAATTTTCTCAACCCGCTGTCCGGTCATAGCGCTGACAAAAATCATATCTGCCCAATCGAGAAAATACAATCGCGATCGCATTACTTTTTCATACTCTAGGATCGTGTAACTATCCTTTTCCACCGCATCCCATTTATTTACCACAATCACACAGGCGCGCCCGTCATCAGAAATACGACCCGCCAATTTTTGATCTTGGTCTGTGACTCCTTCCACAGCATCAATGACAAACAACACCACATCAGCCCGTCGGATCGCCTTAAAAGCCCGGTTAATCCCAAAAAACTCCGCCCCATACTCAACGTGCTTTTTCCGGCGTATCCCCGCCGTATCTACTAGCCGATAGGTATTGCCATTATGTTCTACGATGGTATCGATCGCATCACGGGTAGTGCCGGAAATTGGACTGACGATCGCCCTTTCCTGACCCAGAAAAGTATTTAATAGGCTAGACTTACCCACATTCGGACGGCCCACAATTGCCACTCGCAATTCTTCGCTGTCCTCATTGTCTGTGGAAGCTGGTAAATTTTCAATCAAAGCATCCAGCAGTTCCCCCGTACCGCTACCATGAATGCTAGAAATCGGAAAAGGGTTTCCCAAACCCAATTCCCAGAATTGCGCCGCCTGAGTCAGTCCCTGGGTAGGAGATTCACATTTATTAACTGCTAAGAGGATCGGAACCTTTTGTTGTCGTAGCCAACTAGCGATCGCCTCATCCCCTCCCGTCGGTCCTGTTTGTCCATCCACCACCAAAATAGCCGCTGTCGCTTCTGCCAAAGCCATCAAGGCCTGTTCTCTAATTAGTGGCAAAAACTCGGTATCATCATCAAAGACTAACCCTCCCGTATCGACTACGGTAAACTCTCGATCCTGCCAATAGGCGGAACGATAGGTGCGATCGCGGGTCATTCCCGGTTGATCATGAACGATCGCATCTTGGGTTTGTGTAAGACGGTTTACCAGCGTAGACTTACCGACATTAGGGCGGCCGATAATGGCAACTATGGGTCGAGACATGGAACTTTCGCCTTATCCAGGCGTTGATAGTGCTAACCCCCTATTGTTACATACTCCGTCACCGTCGCTACCTGTGACCAGCGACCTGTGACCAGCGATCGCTCAACTCAACCTCACCCTAACTTAACAACAGCAAATGGAACGGGCAATTTCCGCATTAGGACTTGTAGTATTTGTAGTCCTCGCCTATTTATTTTCGCGCGATCGTCAGCAGATTCGCTGGCCTACCGTTTTCTGGGGCATTGCCCTGCAAATTTTATTTGCCATTGTGATTCTGAAAACCGCCATAGGATTCGCCATTTTCCAAGCCCTAGGCGCTGCTGTCACCCAGTTTCTCAACTTTTCCGATGCGGGAGCCCAATTTGTATTTGGAGACGATTTTGAGCAGCATTTCATCGCCTTTAAGGTCTTGCCGACCATTGTCTTTTTTTCCTCATTCATCACCATCTTATATCACTATGGCATCTTACAGAAAGTAGTCGAATGGGTAGCATGGTTAATGATGAAAACCCTCAAGACTTCCGGTTCAGAAACCCTCTCCTGTTCCGCCAATATTTTCGTCGGACAAACCGAGGCTCCCTTATTAGTTAAACCCTATATTGCCACCATGACGCGATCGGAAATCCATGCCATGATGACCGGGGGATTTGCCACCGTCGCCGGGGGAGTGTTAGCCGCTTATATTTCCTTTGGTGTTCCCGCAGAACATTTAATTGCCGCTTCCGTAATGTCCGCCCCTGCTAGTTTAGCTATTTCTAAAATATTCTATCCTGAAACCGAGCCTTCCCCCACCGCCGGAAAGGTAAAAATCGAAGTAAAACCCACTTCTGCTAATGCCATTGATGCCGCCGCCACCGGAGCCACTGAAGGCATGAAATTAGCCCTAAATGTCGCCGCCATGCTGATTGCTTTTTTAGGATTATTAGCCCTAGTTAACGGCGTGTTAGGATGGTTAGGAGCCGGGATAGGATTACCTCAACTTTCCTTGGAATGGCTATTTTCTTTTATCTTTGCTCCCGTCGCTTGGTTAATGGGTGTACCTTGGTCAGACTGCGCCACCGTCGGCGTGTTACTGGGTAAGAAGATTATTCTTAATGAATTTATCGCTTATTTAGACCTGAAACAACTCATGGAAAATGCCAATGTTGTAGGTACTACTGAACCCACCATTACTCCCCGGGGGATTTTAATTGCTACATACGCCCTTTGTGGATTTGCTAATATTGGCTCGATCGCCATTCAAATCGGTGGCATTTCCGCGATCGCACCAGAAAGACAAGCAGACCTAGCCCAATTAGGAGTCCGAGCCATGATTGCTGGTTCTCTCGCTTGTTTTATGACCGCTTGTGTGGCGGGTATGTTACTTTAACGCAATAGCAAAATCACCGTTTGTAGTGAGCCAACTATTACCCCCAAAATACCCCCCAGATTAACTATTCCTTGTAATTCACTTTTCACAATTCCATTAACTGCTACTTCTAACTGTTGTGGAGAAGTAGCCATTACCCGTTCTATAATCACTCCATCAAGATTCAAAATCGGAATCGCCTTAGCCACCAATTTCTCTAAGTCTTCTTCTAGGTAGCGTTCCAAAACCAGCGCCAACTCTTGACTAACTAATCCTAGGGAATTATTAACCACTGGGGAAGTTTGCAGCCGCTTTAAAATTAAGGCGGAAACCCTTTCCCAATCAATAGATTTAGTCAACTCCTGAATTAAATCTATACCCTGTTCTTGGACATATTCTCGCACAGTATCCCGGAAAGTTTTGCGTAATTGTCGCACCGTAGACAGCGGCAAATTTTGCATCGAAAGATTCTGCAACCACTCCTTTAGTCGCTCCCTAACACCCAGAGAAGTTAACAGTTTTTCCAGTCGGTGATTAGTTTCTTCTTTTTCATCCAGACAAAAAGTTCTTAACCGGGTTAAAGTCGTGCGGAGACCGAAAATATTAGCCACTACCCAATAGGTTCCCGTGCTTTGTTCCCGGAAGCCTTCGTCAATAATCGAAATATTGCGATCGGTCAGAAAATCAATTAAAGTCAGTCGGATAATTTCTGGGGGAATTACTCGGTCTAATAGCCATTCCGAAAGTTTTTGAGCCTGTTGGTCACTTAGTTGGAACTCCAACATCACTTGATCAAAAATCTGATTTAGCTGCGGCTCTAAAAAATCTTCCCGCCGCGCCATAACCCGCAATATCCTAGGTAAAGATTCCCCCAAAAAGTCCCTCAGAATACCTGCCAAAATTTTTGCGGTTTTCTGTTCTGTATCAGCTTTTACCTGAGCCAGCGCCAGTTGTAATAACCATAAAATCGTCGCTTCAATGCGTTCGGTTTTTAATAGGCGGCGCGCAACTTTCTGGAGTTCCTCTGGTGTCAGCAGGGACTGCATAATAGTATCAGAAACCCTTTTCGCCAGCCTTTCTTGGTTGCGGGGAATTAAACCGGGAGTAAAGGGAAGTTGAATTTTTCCGACCTTTTTGGCTTTATAGGGACGGAATAGCATTTTGATGGCTAGGTCGTTGGTAAAGTAGCCGATAATTCCCCCCAAAATTGGGGGAACGATAAAAATCGATACTTGAGATAAATTGACCATTATGCCACAACATTTCTGCAAATCCCAGGTAACTAGGACAACTGACGAATTGCCTTGTATATTCGCCTTTGTGAATTAGGGTGGTTGTTGGGATCGGGATGTTTCAGCTCATCAACCCCCTGATTCGAGAACCAATACTCCCATCATACCCCCTGCGATCGCATAGTGAGTAGCCCGACTAAAATTCGCTGCCTCTGCTAGGGCGACCTGTTGGGGACCCGTGGGGAATTTTTCTAGGCTAGGGTTAAGGTAGGCGTACTCAGCCTCTAGTCCGAAAGTATTAGCTACTGGAACAACAATGCGATCGAGATACCATTGTTGAAAGGTTTTAAAGGCATTTTCGGGACGGTGAAAATCTAAAATCGCCGCCGTCCCACCGGGTTTCAGGACGCGATGGAGTTCTTTCAGGCTGCGGGGAATGTCTACCACATTACGCAAACCATAACCCATGGTAGCACAGTCAAAGTAATGATCCGGGAAGGGAAGATCCAGTACATCTGCTTCTACCCAGGTAATGGGAGCCGGGGATAGGGTAAAGGGTGGTTGGCGATCGCCAGCAATAGCCAGCAGTTGACGGGAAAAATCCACCCCAACAACTTTTCCTGAGCTACCGACTTTGATAGCCAAAAGTCTGGTTAAGTCACCAGTCCCGCAACATAGATCTAACCCTATATGACCGGGACGAGCGCCACTCCAGTTAACCGCCATTTGTTTCCAAATGCGATGACTCCCAAAACTCAGCCAGTCGTTCATCTGGTCATAGACCGGAGCAATACGGTTAAACAGGTCTTGGATATGTTCTTCGGTTCTATCTAGCTTCATATTTTAAGTTGATTGGTGTAAGCGAGATAAAACTAGAGCCATTTCCTGAGCCACCAACTTAACCGTATACAGGTCATCTGGGGACAGTTGACAGGGTTTTTGCCATTGCAGGGAGAACACTGCGACCACTTGATTGCGATCGATAATGGGGGTACACAGGTGAGCTTGGATATTGGCGCTTTTATAGCGATCGCTTTCCGCTAGATCTGAGTTATTGGGGATATTTATTTCTCCCTGGGCGATTTTAGTAGCGATCGCTTCACTGACAATCGGATCATCAGCCAGCCAACCCTTCGCATCCTCCACGATACCATAGGCTCCGACTGTGGGAGCCAAACTATCTGAGGAAACCACTTGCAGAATCACCCCATCAGCTTCTATCTGTTCTCCAATAGCCTTAGCGATCGCCTGTAGAGTTTCCTCTATCTCCGTCGCCTTGAGTGCCATTCCCATAATATCGCTCAAGAGTTGGATTTGGCTGTTGGCTCGGCATAGTTGCTCTGTCCGCAGTTTCAGCAGTTCATAGGTTTCCGCCGCTCGTTGAACCACCGTTTTTAACTCATTCGGGTCCCAAGGTTTAGTAATGTATTTATAAACTTGGCCGGAATTAATCGCGTCCACCAAGTCTTCAATATCCGTAAAACCCGTGAGAATAATCCGCACCGTGTTAGGGAACTGGGGTACAGTTTTACTGAGAAATTCAGTCCCTTTCATTTCTGGCATCCGTTGATCAGATATGATCACTGCTACCTCCCCTTCCTGAGAGAGAATTTCTAGGGCGCGGACCCCGCTTTCCGCTTTAAAAACGCTAAAGTCTCTCCGAAAGGTACGATATAGCAAATCCAAATTATCTGGTTCATCGTCTACCACCAGCATCTTTGGTTTTTTAGGTCGTCTAATACTCATTAACTGGCGCTTAATGCTTTCTAGGTCTGGAGTTTCCGTTTCCATACTATTGTTACACTACGAGTGATTCCGTGCATTAGGGGATTTAGACTATTATCGCTTTAGCTGCTTTAACGGTTGCCCCTTGGTGTCAACCACAAAAACGTAATTTTGGTAATCTGGCATTTAAGCCATCTCCCAGATCGGGTAATGTTTGCCTCCGTCATGTCCTTAAAGATAGACGACAGAGCAACCGGCTGGCGTTCACCTGTTAGGTGTCATAACCCCCTTAACCTAGGTCTAATCCTTTACCTGCATTGATGATCAGTAATTTCTGGCTCCTGCCGAAAATTACCCGATGTTATGCAAGAGTAAGCTAGTCATTATCAACCCCAGGAAAATCAGAGCCACCCACAAAAATTGATTATCCTTCGTATTCACCTGAGTTAGATCAACCTCTGGGTCTGGTGATTTAGATTTGACTGGGGCTGCTTTCCCAGAAGTTTCTCGGCTTGATGATGCTACAGGAAATTTATCTGCGTTTTCTCCTAAGTTACTCAGATCGGGAATTTCGATTAACCCTTCCGAACCCTTATAGAGTTTGGGTGCTTCCAAAATTTCTAGCAACCGGCGCGACTGTTTCCTGGTTTGTAGGCTGGGATGAAATTTGAGGGTTTTGCAAAGAGCGATCGCCTTTTGTCTTTCCCCTAGGGCTTCATAGGCTGTTACCAGCCAAATCTGGACCTCGCCACCCAAGCCAGAGTTAGCCTCCACTGCATCTCTCGCTGTTTCCAAATGTACCACCGATTGGCGGTATCGACCCTGTTCAAAGGCTATTTGTCCAGATCTGTACTCGTGTAAAATCTGATCTAATTCTGGTGAACTCACAACAAAAATGAACTTTCATAGTGCAACACATCAAGGGTGGTATCCCCTAGCAGTCGGATTTTAACTATGTTATCAACCCGACTACCAGAGCATACCCCTAGAACTCATCATAATTCTCAGGAACACCAGATGCCTGATTATCCTGACGAGATCCTAGTAGATCAAGTTGATCAACCACAATCACCGGACTCGAACGTGGTACACCCGTATTGCGGTCAGTCCATGTATCAATCTTTAATGTTCCCTTGACTCCAATCAAACTGCCCTTACGGACATAGTTGGCAGCAATTTCAGCCGTCTTATCCCAAATGTCTAAAGTAAACCAATCCGGTTGATCGCTGTTGCGACTTCTGCGCCTGACAGCTAAGGTCAATCGACATTTTACTGCTCCTGACTATTACAGTCGATAAGAAAGTCACCTTTCCTACCTCTGCTCCAGAACCGTGCGTGAAAGTTTCCCTTCACACGGCTCCTCAGTTACTCAGTCATCAATAGATACCTCTAGCGTCTGTGATATCATGGCAGTGTCCGTGTATTATCCTTCTCAGTTCGACAGTGTGTTATTGGCTCAATTACCATCAATGTGATCAGTTGCCATCACATTATCTACTGTCAAACTTCGATAGCATTGGTCGCACCCGGATAGTTCAATAGCCGCTCACTCCAATAAACGTAATCTCCATCAAACGGGCTTTTTTCCCCTTTGACTTTGACGTGCTGTTTGAGCAGGGTTTGGCTATGTTTTTCCAGACAGTATTTGTGATCTGGTGTGATAAATTTCCATCCGATGCCTTGGTTGACTCCCCAGTAACTCGATATTACATCGGTGTTATTCTGATTTCGATTCCTTCTAAAGAAAGCCCATCCTCTCAGTTTGTTGAACAAAATACTGTCAATCTTACCAAAGGTTTCCTTACTACTCACAGTCGAGTAATATGACGACCACCCTCTAATGATTGGGTTTAGTGCATTGATCAGTTGTTCTTGACTTGAGTTTTTGTGACTTCCGATGATCTCATCTATTTTCTGTAGGTGGCGTTTTATTGCCTCTTTACTGGGTTTGATGATAGTTTGACAGCCTATTTTCTGCTCCGTGTTTCCCGTCGCGAGCGATCGCTTTTTGCTTGTGGGATATTGTCGGATATTGTACCCCAGAAAGTCCCAGCCTAGATTCCCATTATGTTCTGTGAAAGTGTGAGTAATGCGGGTGTTACTGTCTTTGAGTTTTAACCCCATTTCTCCCAACCAGGCTTCTATAGTTTCTTGTGCTGTCAGAATCACCGCAAGTTCTTCGTCCAATACCACCAAATCATCGGCATATCTGACCACTGTGGCTTTTCCATTATGACAGTTTGCTACTCCACCCTTGAATGTATCCTCTAGGAGACTTTCCAAGCCGTCAAGGGCGATATTTGCCAATAGTGGCATCAATCCCCCTTGGGGTGTATCAGTCTCCGTCGGGAACAATTCCTTTCCGTCCATTACCCCAGATTTCAACCAGGCTTTAATTGGTCGCCTGAGTCTAGGGTAGGTATTTAGTTTGGCTAGTAGTTTCTGATGGTAAATTCCCTCACAGCATTTCTCAATATGTGCATCTAGGACATATTTATGATCTTCGTTAATGCCATTGAAAATTGCTGCGATCGCATCTTGAGCAGACCTTCCAGGGCGGAACCCGTAGGAATTCCGGTCAAACTTTGCCTCCCATTCCGGTTCAAGTGCCAGCTTAACCAGCCCTTGTTTGGCTTTTTCCATCATCATTAGGATACCAAAGGCGGGCTTTTCCTCCTTTCCTGGTTCAGGTATCGAGACCTGGCGGCGGGTTTGAGTTTTCTTTCCCAGTTTCAGGCAGTTAGCCAAATCTAGCTTCTCCTGATTCCTGAGTCTGTTTACCCCATCAACTCCCGCCGTCTTTTCCGTACCATTGTCCTGGATAAGTTCTCGCACCGCCAGGATTTTGGCATCCATGGCATTTGTCAACAACCTTTGCAACCGACGAACCGCCTTGACATCGCCACGTTCCGAGGCTCGATAGATTCTCTTTTGGAGCTTGAAGACATGGTATTCAACTTTTTTCCAGTTGATTGTCTCCCATCCATACATCGGTTTTACCGTGTTCATAGCTTATTAACTCTGACTTGATTATCCATCTCCAAGTAACCGTGACTCCGTGGGCTTATCCTCTAGTTTCCTAAAGGCCTTTGCTTCTGAGTCAATCTTTTCCAGCGCCATCATGCGGCTTGACTGCCTACTCGGTTATCGACCTGTCCGAGAGATGCACGCCGGATTACCCCGTTCCGAGTGTCTGCTTTGCGATGAGGTTAGAGTTCCACTATCCGCCGGGTTTCTTAGGGGATGCTCCGGGTCAAATTTCGAGTTGCCCAGCCCTTATCCTTGCCTTTTGGCGCAGCCCATAACCCATTTAGGCTGTCATCAATAACGACGGTTCAGACGTGGATTCAGTTAACCTTACTCATACTCATCTCAGCTAGAAGGGATTTCGCCATGGGTTGGCGATTACCTCCGTTACACCCCGCTTCACCAGATTGATAGTCAGTCTCCCCAGTGGGGGTGTCGCTTCGTCTGCATCACGACGGTAGGAATTGGTGAAACCCTCACCTACCCAAACACCCAGTTATCATAGACCTGTGACCGCTTGTCCTAGTCTACGCAGATGGCACGCTACCCAACTGGGCAACTTTTCCATCTAACGGGTCGCACCAAAATATTTGACATCCGGATCAATTCCGGCCCTTCCCACCAGGGTAACAACATTTAGACTCATTCAATATCTCCGGTTAGTGATTTATAGGCAGCAGCCTCGCTCCCATTCTATCAAACCGTGAAGCAGCAAGTTGTAGGCATTTGCTCGGCTGTGGCTGTGCAAGCCTAACGGACAAACTGTGGCATAACTTCGGCGGCGGTGAACAGTCCATAAATGCCCCTTTCGTGCAATTTGACCCCGGCTTTTAAATAGCCAAAAGCTGGACCGCAGACATTGGCAGCCATGCTAGTTTCATCACCCAGAGTAAAGGTGTGGGTGGAGATTTTCCCCTCGAAGGTGCGACCAGTGACTTGTACATTGGTACTCAGGGGTTTTTTGGGGTTACGGGTATCGACAATTCCACCAACAGTAACGCGATCGCGAGAACAAATACCCGCCAATTCCAACATAATATCGTCGGCGTGTTCCATGTTTTCCAGTTTCAGCAAACCATTAGTTTTATCTAATAGGGCTTCTACTTCCGCATCTGTCATCGCCCTAGCTGTTTCTACGTTATAACCAGGAAGGTGGGCAATATCTTCCCTGATAGTAGCTCTGTAGGCTTCCCAGTTCGCTATACCTACCCCAAAGGTGATGTTAACGCTGTGAATTTCTGCATAACTTTGGGCAGCGATCGCCGCCGCCGCCGTGAGTAAACCCGGAGTCGCCCCACAACCGGTCATATAGGTGATGCCAGCCGCTTTTAACTCCTCCTGAAGTTCTAGGAGTTGTTCCACCGCGCTGGTACGCTTGAGGGCATCTACTAGAACTCCCTGCCAACCGGAGTTAATAAAGGCTTGGGCTACGGAAGCCATAAAGGTATTTGGTAAATTAGGCAGCGCCAAAAAGTAACCCTTTACTAGGGGAGCATGGTTAATTAAGTCAATAATACTCTGGGTGCTGTGGGTTCCGCCGGGTTCTATGTCTGCCACAGAACCGCGATCGCGATATGTCCTGATGCACAGGTCTGGATCTAGTCCTTCCGGGGAATAGATATAGCCCTTTTGATCTGCTGCTGCGACCCAGCACATTTCTTGTTTAGGGGTTAATACCCTAGCCGCCGCTTGTCCTAAACCACCAAACCCTAGGACTCCCACAGGTATGGGGTTATTGGTTAAGTCAGTATTTGGCTGATGATTCGTCATAAAATATGCTGTCAATTCGACAATTTATAATGGTCAAGCCGGAAATGTTGATCTTAATGCTGTTCCGGCAATCATTAATTTTAGGGTAATTTGAGTTAACATACCTTAATCCTTACCCAGGTGTGCTATACCATGCTCCACCTCGTCCTAGCTAGAAGCGCACAAAGTCCTAGTATCCTGGACAACACCGCCCCATCAAACTCTGACCCCTCACCGTGGGAACCCAACCCAATAGACAACAATTAACGTCAGTTAATCGATCGCCCCCAATACTTTCATACTTGCTTTTTGGGCATTGCTCAAACCTTTTACCCCGCAGATATTCGCCCTTTCGTAAAGTCTGGGTACTCTCAAAGTTTTGAGACATTCTCGCGTTGGGACATTCCAAAGTTTAATTGTCTCGTCCGCACTGCTACTGGCCAAGGTTTGACCATCGGGGCTAAAAGCTACTGCCAGCACCCAACTTTGATGTCCGTTAAAAGTAGCATAACATTCATGGGTCGTCACATCCCACAAACGCACCGTATTGTTTTCTCCTCCACTCGCCAATAGTTGACCGTCTGGACTAAATGAAATCAGGTAAGTCCAAACTTGTTGACCTGGAAAAATTGCCAGACATTCTTGGGTCGTCACATCCCATAAACGCACCGTATTATCATTACTACTGGTAGCCAATATTTGACCATTAGGGCTGAAATTAACTGAGATTATCTCTCCCTGATGTCCGACAAATTTTAGGGGAGGTTTTTGGAAATCAATGTCCCACACTTGCAGAATATTATCACTCCCACCCACCGCGATTTTTTGACTATCAGGACTAAAGGCAACTGTAAATATTTTCCAAGGATAAGGGTTAATTTCCTTGATTAACTTGGGGGTCGGATTCACATCCCATAACTTAATAGTTCGGTCATCCCCAGCACTGACTAACAATTGATGATCGTAACTAAAAGCAGCCGCATATAACTGGTTTGTGTGTGTGATTAATGTACTTAAACATTTATGATTATCAACACTCCAACACCTGACGGTAAAATCTCGACTAGCACTAGCGATCGTTTGACCATCTGGACTAAAAGCAACTGATTGTACTCGTTCTTTATGTCCCCGTAAATTGGCTAAAATCTCCCCTGTTTCTATATCCCAAATCCTGACATAGTAATCATCGCTACCACTGGCTAATGTCTTACCATCTGGACTAAAAACGACTGAACGTATCCAATTACACCAGCCTCCTAAAATGCTGTTGATCTTGATATTATTAATGTTTTCCACATTCCACAAACTCACCTTTTTATCAGCAGCACACATAGCTAATATTTTACCATCTGGTGTAAAAGCCAGTTCCTCTATCCAAGAAGTATGTTCTTGTAAAGTATTGAGGAGTTGGGGATGATGAATATCGCTCACGTCCCACAGTTTCGCGGTGAGATCGCCACTTCCACTAGCCAGTATTTTGCCATTGGGACTAAAAGCTAATCCTCTGAGATCGCTATCGTGTGCAGAGATACTAGCAGCCAGAGAAATATTATTTATATCAGCAATTTGCCAAAGTTTAATGGTTCCGTCAGCACTCCCACTAGCTAAGACTTGACCATCAGAACTGAAAGCCACACCCCATACTTCTTCTTCATGGTCTTGTAAAGTTTTCAGGCATTTAGCATTAGCTACATCCCAAATTTTGATATTTGTGTCTTTGCTTGTGGTTGCCAAAATTTGACTATCTGGACTGAAAACCATTCGATTAATCCAACTGGTGTGTCCGGGGAGATACGCCAAACATTTACCATTATTAATATCCCACAACTGTACTGTACCATCTACACTCCCACTCGCCAATATTTTCATATTTGGACTCAGGTTAGAATCAAACAACAAATTAGGCTCTATCAGTACGCTTTTAAAACATTCATGGTTTGCCATATCCCAAAACTTGACGATTTTATCATAACTAGCACTGACAAGAATTTGCCCATCTTCATTAAATTTTATGGTATTTATGCTGAGGCGATGCCCTGTCAATGTGCCGATTTTTGAGCCATCAGCAACTCGCCAAATATGAATTTGACCAGATTCATCACCTGTGGCTAAAAGTTTACCATCAGGAGTAAAATCTAATGCTCTAACTATATTCATAGATTCCATAAAAAGACAGTTAGTTAAAGTGGCTTTTACTAAACTTACATCCTGCAAACTAGCACCCCTAAAATCAGCGCCCAAAATCACGGCATGACTGAGATCGCAACCCTCCAAAGCAGCCTTGTCAGTTTTCAAAAGCAGGGTGATTGCATTCCCGCCAACATAGCCGACTTTTTCTAGGGTTTTTCGCCGTGTCGCCTTGACTACTTCCCGCAAGCGATCGCAAATATCCTGTAAGTTTTCCTCATCAGTGTTGGTCACCGGACGCAGCATCGGCAATAATAAATCTAGCACTGCTTTCGCCAGAGGCATTTCCCCAAAGGTAGTTCGCAAATGTGCCAAAGACTCCGTAGAAAACATATTGAGAGGCGAAATCAAAATCACTTCTCCGTTAACATCAACTTCGCGGCGAAAATAATTAGACCAAGTGTAGTTTTGAGCCGTTTTCTGTGGATTTACATGGGACTGTGGCTGTGCCACCTCGACGAAATCGGGAGCCAATATCCCCAATTCAGCAGCAAACTTATAAGCGACAAAAAACTCTAATAAGGAACGGTGAGCCGGACTATAATCCCCATCTTCATTGCGAATTAACATAGTCTGACCCATCATATCATAATGCCAGTGATCTAAATCCTTTTGTTGTTGCACTTGCGACTCAAACAAGCGACGAATGCGATCGGGAAACTCCCGATAATTCAAACTCATTCGATTCTTAGATAGCATCTCCCAGGAGAGTTCGCACAGAAAATAAAGTTTATCTGCCAGAGAAGTAAATGTGCGCTTTTTCTGTATATCATGCTGCATTTTGCGGGTAACTGCATAGAGATAAATTCTGGCTAAATCGATCGCTTTTCCCGCTTCGATATCCGGCAAGGCTTTCAGTATTAACTGACTCATGACCGGACGGCGAGCCAAATCCACAAGTTGGGGATTATTCATGACTTTTTTCACCGTGGCGGGTGAGGCTTCAAAGGAGAGAGCCTGACGAATTTGCTGGTTACTAAATTTTTTTAATTCCAGAACTTCAAACTGTGGCGGTTCTCCGGTTAATGCTGCCACGGAAGCCTGTAGTTCTGCATTCAGCAAAGCACGTCCTTCTTTGGCTTCAGGAAAATGCTCCGTCCGACAAGTCAAAATAACTTTAGAACCAGAGACTACAGTTTGAGCCAATTCCCAAAAGTTATTAATCATCCGCTGTCGGTCAATTTTGGCAGCCATCTCGTCAAAGCCATCAAACATGACCAACAATTTGCCCTGGCGGTTGAGCCATTCAAAGGCAGAATAACCCCCTCGCAAGGGGATTTCATGTTGCCGGAAAAAGAACTCAGAAAACAGCGATTCCATATTAATGGCACTGGCATAATCTCGCAAGAGAATAACTATGGGCAATCGCGGGCGTTCCACTCCTTTATTTTTGGCTTTTAAGTAGCGGTTTAATTGTTGCCCGGCATAATGAAAAATAAACCAGGTTTTGCCTGTGCCAAACTCACCCAAAATCGATAGATGTTTTTTGGCGGTATCGTCAATCCACCTATTAACATAACCATCGATCCAGCCATCGTCTTCGTCGTAGTGGCTGACTCCTAATTTATGCTTGGTAGAGGGGTCAACTTCCTCTTTTATGCAGGCGAGAGGTACATATTTATGGTGGATACCTCGCCGTTGAATTTCCTGCTCTAGCCATTGACAATAGCCACTAAAGTCTGCTTCTTGGTCGATAAGTTCGTCGAATGTGTAGCAAAATAAGTTTTTATTTGGGCTTTTTTGGGCTGCATTTCTGGCGGCTTTACTGACTCGACGGACAGCGACTAACCATCCCTCGTTGGTGCGTTGGTTTTCCACAGACTGACGCAAAGCATTAAAATCGGAAATTTCTGCTTCCCCTTCTACTCCCCGGACGAGAATGCGATCGTATCCTCGGCGGGCCTTAATTTTGATGATCCACTCAAAAAATCGATTTCCCTCGATTACTTCTTGAATATTGTAGCGCGAATCAAATTCATAATCCAGAATTTCAAACCATTCTCGCATCTGTTGGGGAAAGGCAAATTGGCAGCGATCGCGATCGGCTTTGATGGCCTGTTCCACGACTAACCGAAAATTAGTGCGGCTTACTTTTTTAGCAAATAAATCGGTTAGTATTTTCCATAATTTGGCGGCTTCTTGTCTGATATAATTTTGATTAAAATTAAGCAGGATTTCGATGTCGTCATATTTTTTGCCCTGCCAAGACCAACAAAAAATTTGTTTTTGCAAGTCGCTAATACGTTTGCCTTGGCGATCGCATGAATATTTCTGATTAACAAACTCAAAGGCCTCTTCTGGAGTCATGGCTGATACTCCCCAAGTTTGACATGGTAAAAACTAACTTATTATAGACGGTTTCCTGGCTCCCAAGCCAGAAAATTTGACCAAAATCCCATTGTTTTGCCCATTTATTGAGATTTCATCTCACAAAGCGGCTAAACCCTACCTAACAAAAACTAACTTTTTTCCCGATCATTTTCTAACCCAGAGCCTCAACTGCCACCGCGATAATTGGATTGTTAATGCGATTGATAGATGGATAGCATTCAAAAATCAGCAGTATTGGGAGACTTGAAATGGCTAATTATTATGGTAACGACAGCAACAATCTACTTCAAGGAAGTAGTACAGGACATGACCGGATGTGGGGTTATGGAGGAAATGATACGTTATTTGGTTATGGAGGAAATGATTATCTTGATGGTGGTTCGGGCAATGATTTACTTTTTGGCGGTTCGGGTCGTGATACCTTAGTCGGTGGTTCGGGTAATGATTCACTTTATGGCGAGTGGGAGAATGATACCTTATCTGGTGGCGATGGGAACGATTATCTTGATGGTGGTTCGGGCAATGATTCACTTAGAGGCGGTAGGGGTCGTGATACTTTAGTCGGTGGTTGGGGCAATGATTCACTTTATGGCGAGTGGGACAATGATTTATTATTAGGTCAATGGGGAAACGATTACCTCAGTGGAGGTTCGGGAAACGATACAATTGATGGTTTTTACTACAGCGGTCTCAGTGGTAACGGCGAACGAGATACGTTAAATGGTGGTTCTGGTGATGACGTTTTCGTGATTGGTGATTGGTATGGAAAAGGCTACTTAGGTAACAGTTGGGCGGTGATTCAAGATTTTGGTAATGGCTCCGATAAAATAAAAGTTCAAGGCAGTCTGAATCAATACCGTCTCACACCTGGAAGCTGGTACGGTTATTCTGCAAATGATGTCGCAATTGTACTGAACAACAATACCAGCGAAGTATTGGCGATCGTTCAGAACCGCTGGGGCAATCTTGAGTTGTCCTCTCGTCATTTCATTACCACATAAATAGTCAATCAAAATCCTCTCTCAGGGTGGGCAATGCCCACCTTGGGAATCATTCTAAGGGTTGATATTGAGTGAGAATGCAGGTTATTTGATTTAAACTGGGCGATCGCATTTTCGATTACAATATCACCCAGGCAATATCAATATCAGGGTAATCGCTACAACGCCTATGATTACTAAAGAAATCACCCCCACACTTATTTGACAGAATTATCAGTTTGTGATGGTTGACTGAGTAATCAACTGTTGACAGACTTATCTACCCTGGCTAGGGACTCGATTCTGATTGATTTTTGAGTCATCAGGTAGGATGCCTGGCTAAGGTAGTTAACCCCGATCGCACTTAGAGCAATCCTTCCAGAAAAAAGGCGGCACCCGGATTTGAACCGGGGATGGAGATTTTGCAGACCTCTGCCTTACCACTTGGCTATGCCGCCACCACTGCGATTTACTAATATATCACAACCGCTGGGGAAACTGCAACTTTTTTCGCCAAGAATTTACACTCCTCTGTAATCGAGGCGATAACCAGCTATCGTATTGGGGATATATCGGTAGTCGTCGCTGCAATTGCCAACCTTTCGGGTTGATAATTTGGCTGAGGGTTTCCGGGTTAATGTGGGGATAGTCCGGGTTGACTACATCTTGGGGACCGATTCCCCCTAGGTCTCTGGCTCCCGCTTCCAGACATTTTAATAATATCTCTGGTTCCATGACTAGGTTGGGGGGAATTTGCACGGTGATTTCTTCGGGGAGAATACGGCGGGCGATCGCCACTACTTCCGGTAATTGGCTAAGATTAAATCCGTACCCTGGCTGCGCTTGTCGGCTTCCTTCCCTGTAGGGTTGCACAATCACCTCTTGAATGTGACCAGAGCGATCGTGACTTTTGGCGATCGCTTCTAATGTCCATCCCCAGTCTGAGGGACTTTCCCCAATTCCCAAAAGTAACCCAGTCGTAAACGGAATTTTGAGTTCCCCAGCCCAATCAAGCTGCTGTAACCTAATACTAGGAACTTTACTAGGCGCGTGGCGATGAACCGTTTGTAAAAGCTCCCGAGTCATTTGTTCCAGCATTAACCCCATCGACACATTAACCTGTTTTAATCTAGCCATTTCCTCAAATTTCAGCGGACCCGCATTAGTGTGTGGCAAAAATCCCCAATTTAGGGCTTCATCGCACAACTCATAAATGCGATCGCACCAAGCCTCTCGCCGGGGACTGTTCGGGTGTACTTCCCCACTCAGAATCAAAATCTCCACTACTCCCTGTTCACATAGTCCCGCCAGTTCCTGTTTCATCTCCGCCATAGTTAACCAAGGACTATCTCCCGGTTCCTTGCGGAAATTACAGTAACTACAGCGGTTAAAACACTCATAGGTCGGAACTATCGTATAAGCCGGAGAATAGGAAACCAAGGTAGACATCTGAATAAACATTAGTTTTGCTTATCTAACATATAACTAAATACTTTGTTAAACCCCTTTACAAACCTTAACGGAGTGTGTCATATTATAGACACGGTAGAAAAACAACTGCCGGATAAGTACCTCGAC
>NZ_JARPLU010000098.1:0-19771 GCF_032349615.1 Limnospira sp. PMC 1279.21
CTAACAGACCGAGGGCTTGACCTCTTTTACACTCGCTTTTTCTCTATGCAGCCTTTAGGGTTTGGTTTCTACACTACAATTTAATATGATGACTCTGCCTCTTTCTTGATTTGATTGAGGCTTTGTCTTTTGATAATCTGGTATTCACCATGAGTTCTGAAAGGTCTGAGTTATCTGAGTTAGTAGCCCCTGCTTTTCCAAGGGTTCCAACTTGGTGTCGGGCGATCGCATTAGGGATTGACGCATTTCTAGTGTTGTTGATTACTGGTTTATTAGGGCTTAGTGGCTTAGTCGGATTTTTGGTATTTATGCTGCTTTGGATAGCCTCACGGGTGTTTGTCGTTTATCGAAACTACGGACAGAGCTTGGGGCGCTGGGCTTTGAATATGAGGGTAATTGATACACGATTCCACCGAACACCGCAATTGCTAGAATTATCTAAGCGCGAGGGGGTCCTAGGGTTTTTTGTATTCTTGGCCCTAAATGGATTAGGCAGTCTGGCTTCAGGCCATGCCGGAGTTGTGTTATTATTAGTTCCCCTGATCGCTGATGGTGGAACTGTGCTTTTTGATATGGCTCAATACCCGCAAACTTTTCACGATCGCCTGGGCGAAACCATCGTTATTGGTGTTCAGCGAGGCTATTCTCTGGATATTAGAGTCAAAAATTGGATTGACAAAATGCAGCAATACCTGAAATAATAGATGATTGTGCTTTATTAAGAAATCTTTTAGGATTATGGCTAAAGGTGTTCGCATTGTAATCACGCTGGAATGCACTGAGTGTCGCACCAATACCGATAAGCGTTCTAAGGGTGTGTCACGGTATACAACGACCAAAAACCGTCGGAATACAACTGGCAGAATGGAACTCAAGAAATTCTGCACCCACTGTAACAAACATACGGTTCACAAAGAAATCAAATAGTGCTTTCAGATGACTGGTGGGAGAGTAGTCATCCCCATCGACATAGAATCATCCATTAAACTAACAGGAGTCAAAGCCCATGAGCTATTTCCGTCGCCAAGTTTCGCCCATTGATCCCAAAACCCCCATTGATTATAAAAACATCGAGTTGTTGAAAAAGTTTATGACCGAACGGGGCAAAATTCTACCCCGCCGCATTACCGGTTTAACCTGTAAACAACAACGAGACCTGACAAAAGCGATCAAACGGGCTAGAATTTTAGCCATGCTGCCCTTTGTCAATAAAGAAGGCTGATTGAATTGGTGGAAAAGGGAACCTTAGTTGAATTCCGTCATCATGGGGAGCGCCGTCTCGCTGTGGTAGATCGCCCTGAAGGAAAAAAGCACTGGATCTTAGTTGATGACCAGGGAAATTCCCATACCGTTCATCCCAGACAAATTACCTATGAGGTAGGGGGAACGACTTATCGTCCTGCTGATATTCCCTCTTTTTATGAAGAAATACAACCCTATCTAGATCCAGCTAGTTTAGAGATAGCCTGGGAGATTTTGATTGAAGAGGGGGAAACAGTAGACCCCAAAGGAATGGCATTGTTGCTATTTTCGGAGGAAACTCCAGCCCAGTGTTATGCCAGCCACCTGTTGCTATGCAATGATAAACTCTACTTTAAACAGAAGGGCGATCGCTATGAACCTCGCCCTCCCAACCAGGTAGCAGAAATCAAACATCAACAGGAAGTTGAACAGCAACGGGAACAGGAAACCCAACTGTTTTGGCAGCGAGTTGAACAATGTCTAGCGGGAGAGGTGGTAGAATGGCGGGGGAGCGATCGCACTCGCCTTGATGCTTTAGAACGTTTTGCTCTTTATGGGGAGGAAGCATCCCATACCGGACCCGCCTTAGAAACCCTAAGCAGTCTTAATCGCCCTCAAACTCCCAGTGCCTCTTTTCAATTGTTGGTAGACTTGGGGATATGGAGTCTGCATGAGAATCTTTCCCTATGGCGCAGTCAGATCCCAACCCAGTTTCCCGCAAAGGTGCTAGACGTGGCTCAATATTATTTGCAATCTCCCCAACCTGACCCGGATCAAGGTCATCGGTTCGATTTAACTCATCTGAAGGTCTACACCATTGACGACGAAAGCACCCGCGAAATTGATGATGGAGTTAGCCTAGAATTCCTGGAAGACGGAACCCAAAAAATTTGGATTCACATTGCTGACCCTACTCGTCTAATTACACCGGGAGATGAACTAGACCTAGAAGCGCGGCGCAGGACGACCAGCGTTTACCTACCGACGGGGATGATTCCCATGTTCCCCCCAGAACTAGCCACGGGGCCGATGAGTTTGGTACAGGGTAAAATTTGCTGTGCCTTGAGCTTCGGGGTAGTGCTGAATGAGGATGGCAGCCTGAAGGATTATAGCATTCATACGAGCATCATCAAACCTACCTACCGCCTCACCTATGATGACGTGGATGAGATGCTGCACTTGGGTATTAAGGCTGAACCAGAAATCGAGATTTTAGGACAGTTAGCCAAACGTCGCCAACAATGGCGTTCCTCCCAAGGGGCTATTAGTATTTATATGCCAGAATCGATGATCAAGGTGGAGGGGGATGAGGTCATTGTTAAACTCCTTGATGATTCTCTGTCTCGCCAAATGGTGGCAGAAATGATGATTTTGACTGGGGAGGTAGCGGCTCGCTATGGTCAAGAGCATAATTTAGCATTACCCTATCGCAGCCAGCCTCAACCGGAACTACCCCCAGAAGAGGAGCTGCTGCAACTACCAGCCGGAGCGGTCAGAGCCTGTGCATTGCGTCGTTATATGCCTCGCAGTGAGGTTAGCTTAACTCCAGCTCGCCATGCAAGTTTAGCCCTGGAAACTTATACGCAGGTGACTTCCCCCATTAGGCGTTATAGCGATCTCTTGGCTCACTTCCAGATTAAGGCTCATTTGCGGGGAGATGATCCACCTTTTTCGGTGGAACAAATGCAGGAAATGGTGATGAGTCTCGGTCCGGCGGTGAAAGAAGCCTCGAAGGTGGAACGGGAGACTAACCGCTATTGGAGTTTGGAATATTTGCGTCGTCAAACTGATGAGGTCTGGGAAGCTATTTTGCTGCGGTGGTTGCGCGAGGATAGTAATTTAGGTTTGGTCATGCTGGAGGAATTAGGGTTAGAGTTACCAATGCGCTTTAACCGTGATATAGAACTTGGCGATCGCTTTGAGGTCAAAGTGACCCATTCTGACCCACGCCAAGACGTGATTCAATTCCAGGAAATTATTAGCCCAGCCACGGAACCAGCGGTTTAGGAGAATAGCGACCAGCAGCAGGCGGAGACGGGTTAGAAACCTGCCCCTACCTGCCCTAATAAATTAGTTGTCGCCGAGGGCTTCTACGATCGCCCTAGTATTGGCTTGCATCATCCTAACATAACTATCCCCTTCGGAACCAGGTGCGCCAATAGAATCTGAATATAATTCTTGGGGGGCTAATTCCACCCCGGCTTCTTCCGCAACCGCCCTAATTAATTGGGGATTAAGTGTAGTTTCTGCAAAAATAGCAGGGATTCCTAGGCGGCGGATTTCCTCTGCTAAATTCCGCACAGTTTGGGCGCTAGGTTGTTCTTCGGTGCTGATACCTATTAAGGTTCCGGGTACAGTTAAACCATAGGCGGCGGCGTAATATTGAAAAGCATCATGGGTGGTGACCAGATAACGGCGATCGCTAGGAATTGTGGCAATTTGTTCACCAATCCAAATATGGAGTTTTTCCAACTCCTCAATAAGCTGTTCCGCATTATCCATAAATATCTGCCGATCATCTGGGGATAGTGCTATTAATTCATCCCGAATTACCTCAACCATGACGATCGCATTTTCCACATTTCCCCACACATGGGGATCCGGTTCTACCTCTCCATTTTCTTCAATAGTTAAGGGAGTGATAAACTCAGCAACTGCCACTCTTATGGCCCTTTCTCCCACCGCTTCAATTAACCTAATTAAACCTGGTTCCAAATTATGACCATTATACAGAATTAGGTCAGCGTTTTCTAAGGCTATACTATCCTGGGGGACAGGTTCATAAATATGAGGATCTACCCCCGGCTGTAAAAGACTGGTATGTTGAATTTGGTCAGAGGCGATCGCTTCAGTTAAATCGGCAATAATAGTGGTAGTAGATACCACTTTCGGCATTTCATCCCCAGTAGAAACCACCGACGGCGACTGACAACCCCCCAGCAACAACCCACACAATAACCCAACTACACCTAACCCCTTAGCCATTGGTCTAGCCATTTGTACTTAGTCCTTTTCATTTTGTTTTCATAAATTATTTCATATTTCTTTCATTTTTGTGCTATTCTTGACATAACTTGAAATAAAGCGATCGCAAATCATAGTTATGGATACTCTCAAAATTGCCCACAACTCCTTTATTAAGCAGGTTTCAGCCGATATGAGTATTATCATCAGTAACCTGGGGGTACAGTACCGAGGGATTGAAGCACTGCGGGACATTAATCTACAGGTGAACCCAGGACGGCTAACCGGAATTATTGGACCCAATGGTGCGGGTAAGAGTACCTTGTTAAAAGCTATTTTGGGGCTGATTCCTGCCACAGGAAGCCCTGCCATTTTCGGTGAACGTCCCCTGAGTCAACAACGCCACCGCGTCGCCTACGTCCCCCAGCGATCGCAGATAGACTGGACCTATCCCGCCACAGTTTGGGATGTAGTAATGATGGGAAGAGTCCGCCAAACTGGTTGGTTTAGAGGCTTTTCGGGAGTCAGTCGTCGCTTGGCTACCCAAGCCTTACAGCGGGTAGGAATGGAAAGCTATAGTGCGCGTCCTATTGGTCAACTTTCAGGAGGTCAACAGCAACGGGTTTTCTTAGCTAGATCTTTAGCGCAACAGGCGGAAGTTTTCTGCTTTGATGAACCCTTTGCGGGTATTGATCAAAAAACTGAAAATGTGATTTTTAGTATTTTCAGGGAGTTAGCAGCTTCCGGCAAAATTGTGTTAGTAGTTAATCACGACTTAGGTAAATCCATTACCAATTTTGATGACTTAATTCTGCTAAACAAAGAACTAATCGCCGCCGGAACTAGGGAAGCTGTCTTAACTCAGGAAAATCTTGATCATGCTTATGGTGGTAGGGTCATGTTTTTCTCAGACAATGCAGCTTAATGGCGTTGGAGAATTATCTATTGAGGATAAACCCGGTTTTTTGCCCTGTATATCCATCCACAAAAATCCAGGTTCTGAAGATATAAGAGACAGTATCAACATGATAGTTTGGGAAATATTAATAGAACCTTTGCAATATGGTTTCATGCAGCGATCGCTCACTATTGCTATATTGGTGGGGTTAATTTGTGCCGTGGTTGGTAGTTATTTAATGGTGCAGCGGCTGGCTTTATTAGGGGATGCCATCAGCCATTCCGTTTTACCTGGATTAGCGATCGCCTTTATTTTAGGGTTTAATATTTTTGTAGGTGCGTTTATCGCTGGGGTATTCAGTACAGTATTAATCGAAATAATCCGCACCCACTCCAAAATCAAAGAAGACGCAGCCATGGGGATTGTTTTTTCCGGCTTTTTTGCTTTGGGGATTACTCTAATTACCATCATTCAAAAAGACAATAAAATCGACTTAAATCATTTTCTCTTTGGCAATATCTTGGGAGTTACAGCCTCCGATGTCCGGGATACAATGATTATTGCTGCTATTGTCTTATTGGTCGTCTTCCTCATTTATAAAGAATTATTGTTCTATACCTTTGACCCCCAGGGCGCGGAGGCGGCTGGCTTACCTGTGAACCTGTTAAATTTAGGGTTAATGATGTTAATTTCCTTAACTATTGTCGCCAGTCTCAAAGCCGTAGGAGTCATCTTAGTTTTATCCTTATTAATTACACCATCAGCCACCGCTTATTTATTGGTTAATCGTTTGCATAATGTGATGATTTTAGGGGTGTTAATTGGCGTGGGTTCTAGCATGAGTGGAATGTATCTGAGTTATTTCTATAACTTGCCTTCCGGTCCAGCCATTGTCTTGGTGGCTTCTGGTTTATTCCTAATGGCGTTTTTATTTAGCCCTAGTGAAGGACTGCTAACCCACCCGGTTAAGATATCCAAAGAACCGCCACTTTTAAAGGAAATCAAAAATTTAATTAATCGTTAGGTAATTTCACTAAAATTAAACGGCTATCCTGGATTAATTCATTTTTAAAATGATAATACTCAACACTTTGGCTAATTGGTATCATTTTAAACCCCAACTTTTGATAAAACTCAGGTAAATAAGCATATTCAGGGTTGGCTGTAGTTCTCAAGATATAACCAATGTGATCTGATAAATGACCAAATAAGGTTTTAAACAGTCCTGTGGCGATACCTTGCTGACGGTAATTAATGGCTACACCTAAATCAGCGACATAGTATAATTTATCAATGCTGAGTCCGGTTTGCTGAGTGAATAAATCAGAATTTAGATGAACTTTTTGGTTATTCATATATCCCCAAGTCTCAAAAAATTCTAACTCTCCTATATTGGCGGTTTCAGCTAAGGGGAGTGCCGCAATAAATCCCATGGGGTTTGAGTCAGAATAAGCCAAGTATAAAACCCCGGATTCAATATATTTTTGAAAGTAAAAATTGACTTTTTCTGGGGTTACTTTTTCGTTAAAAGGGGGAGCAGAAAAACACTCATGGACAGTAGTATAAAGACCTTTGGCCATGGCTGAGTTAAGTTCATTCCCAGAGTTAATTTGCGTAAAATTAATGCTCATTCAACTTGTCCATTGATGAATTTTGCCGGATTAATTATACCATAGTTGAATAATGGCGCTTAAAAATACTTAACCTAAATACGGATGACAAATCATCAATTTGTCCTTACACTGAAGATAGAGGATTCAGTTTACAGATCCATGCGATCGCGGCTGTAGCAGCCAGAAACTGATGTCCACCGCTTAACCAGATTGAGCAGTTTGATTGACTAACAATTTCAATTGATTAAACACTGTATGACCGACAAGCAAACACTTACAGGATAGGATCATGTTGTATGATGCAATCATTATCGGTGGTGGTGTAACCGGATGCACCATTGCGCGAGAATTGATGCGGTATGCGATTCGAGTTGCGCTAATTGAATCAGAAGCAGAAGTGGGTTTCGGAACCAGCAAAGCCAACAGCGGTATTATTCACGGTGGACATCACAGTTCCCCTAATACGCTGAAAGGTAGGCTAGAATGGGAAGGAAACCAAATGTGGGATACCATCTGCGAAGAATTAGGGTTTGGTTTTAAACGCATTGGAGAACTTACTGTCGCTTTCGCAGAAGACCAAATACCCACACTAGAAAAATTGCAAAAACAGGGGGAAGCTAAAGGAGTTCCTGGCTTAGAAATTTGGCAACGGGAACGCCTGCGAAAAGAAGAACCTCACCTAACATCAGAGGCGATCGCTGCTTTATATGCGCCAACAACTGGGGTGGTTAATCCCTACGAGGCTTGTTTTGCTCTAATTGAAAATGCCTGTATAAACGGCTTAAATCTCTTTACCAATTGTAAAGTTACAGCCATTAATCAAACCCCTGATCATCACTGGGTAATCCATACCCCCAGAGGGGAATTTAATACTCGTTTTGTGATTAATGCGGCTGGACTATATGCAGATGCGATCGCTGAATTTGCGGGAGTGCGTACCTTTACCATCAAACCCCGTAAAGGAGAGGAATATCTCCTCGATAAGCGATTAATTGGACTGGTCAAACGAGTAATTTTTCCCTGTCCTACTCCCGTTTCTAAAGGTATCTTAGTCATCCCCACCTATGACGGGACTTTAATGGTGGGTCCTACCGCCGAAATGGTGGACGATAAGACCGATTTAACCACCTCCCACGAAGGGGGAAAAAAAGTTTTTGATGCAGTTACCCAAACCGTCCCAGGAATTAGTCCTAGGGACTGTATAGCTGAATTTGCGGGACTCCGCGCGGTAGTAGACGGAGAAGATTTTATCATCGGGACTACGGCGAAACCTGGCTTTATTAACGTGGCGGGAATTCAATCACCAGGACTAACCGCAGCACCAGCGATCGCCACTATGGTTAGGGATATTTTACACGAAGAAGGCTTATCCTTAGCCCCCAAAGATAGCTTTATTCCCTCAATTACTAAACCCATTCATTTCGCCTCTCTTTCTACAGAAGCACAAATTGCACTGGTCAACCAAAACCCTAGCTATGGTCGAATTATCTGTCGGTGTGAGTTAATTTCCGAGGGTGAAATTCTGGATGCGATCAGCCGAGGCGCAAAAACATTAGATGGCATTAAATTCCGCACCCGCGCGGGAATGGGTCGCTGTCAGGGGGGATTTTGTACAGGACGCTGTATGCAACTTTTATCCCAGGAATATAACATTCCCATGACCGAAATTACCAAACGTGGCGGCGATACCTGGGTAGTGCGTGAACAGCATTCATAAATACCCACTAATTAACACTGATTACAACCCATAGCTTATTGTGCCTAAAAATGGCGGGTTAATGTCGGTTACTTACTACCGACAAAAATTGACTATATAACCCGCCCCAAATTTAGTCTGTGTTTGTTGTTAGCCATTGAAAAATTATCATGATTACCGAGAGTATTAAGCACCTAAATAGCAACTATGATGTAGTAGTTGTTGGCGGCGGACCCGCTGGGATAGCGGCGGCGTTAGGCGCGAAAGAGTCTGGCGCTGAACGAATTTTAATTGTCGATCGCGAAAAGGAAGCGGGAGGCATTTTATTGCAATGTATTCACCCCGGTTTTGGACTCCAACACTTTAAAGAAGAATTGACCGGACCTGAATATGCTCAACGTTTTTTAGAACAAGCGATCGCCCAGGATATAGACATTATAGCAGATGCCTATATCTTAGATATAGATGGCGATCGGCGAGTTAAATTAATGTCTGGAAGCCACGGAATGCACGTCATTTCCGCCAAAGCCACCGTCTTAGCCATGGGTGCGAGAGAAAGGACTCGTGGCGCTATTCGCACCCCCGGAACCCGCTGTTCAGGAGTCTTAACCGCCGGGTTGGCCCAAAGATTTGTAAATTTACTAGGATTTCTACCTGGAAATAAAGCCGTAATTCTGGGTTCTGGGGATATCGGATTAATTATGGCGAGACGGCTAACCTTGGAAGGGGTAGAAGTGGCGGGAGTATTTGAAATCATGCCCCACGCCAACGGATTAAACCGGAACATTGTGCAATGTTTACAGGACTTTAATATCCCCCTATATCTATCTACCACAGTAGTAGAAATTCATGGACGCGATCGCATTGAAGGAGTCACCGTCGCGCCAGTTAATGAACATCTACAACCCCTCGCCGACCAAAGCTGGTATGTTCCCTGCGACACCCTGTTATTATCGATTGGATTAATTCCCGAAAACGAACTATCTCGTCAATTACAACTGCGAATTGATCCGGTTACCAGTGGTCCAGTGGTTAGCAGCACCATGGAAACTTCTATGAATGGAGTTTTTGCTTGTGGTAATGTCGTCCACATTCATGATCTAGTTGATTTTGTCAGCCAAGAAGCCATTTTAGCTGGTCGAAATGCGGGATTATATGTAACTAAAAATCGCCCACCTACCGATAATATCCGTTTAATTCCTGGTGAAAATGTCGCCTATTGTGTACCTCAAACCATTTCGAGCGATCGGGATCATACCGTTTATATGCGAGTGCGTCGTCCTCTCAAGGAAAGCATTTTAAAACTTGGGGATATATACGAGAAAAAACTCCGGTATGTATTCCCCGCCGAAATGGTCAACCTGAAAGTCAAACCCCGGTTTTTGCAGAACTTCCACGGAGAGGCTTTAACAATTGATATCCTCCCCCTTGAGTAAATCCAGCAAATTTTGAGGAGAAATAAGCCATGACTAAAACCACAGAAACCACCTCAGAAACCACCATTTCTCATTATCTATGTATTGGTTGTCCTTTGGGATGTCGCCTAGAAGTTGAGGAAGATAATGGCTACATCGTCGAAGTGCGAGGCTTCACCTGTAAGCGAGGCGAAGAATATGCCAAACAGGAACACACCGAACCCCGTCGCATGGTGACAACTACAGTGCGAGTTAATAATGGTATTTGGGCAAAATTACCCGTAAAAACTACCGCAGCCATACCGAAAGAAAAAGTGATAGAATTATGTCAGCAATTGCGGCAAGTGAATGTTACCGCCCCGATTCATATCGGCGATACCATCTTATCTAATGTTCTTGATTTAGGTGTCGATGTGGTGGCATCACGAGATATGCCTACTGCTCCCAATTGATGGTCAAAATCGACTAAAATTGATTTATACAAGGTGTTTCGGCACCTTGTATAAGTTCTCGTATCATCTATTTTAGCAGATCACCTAGTAGTTAACTAGATTGTTAAAATTTGTACAAAAATTTTAGAAAACCCATAGTTTCCTGTTACTATATATGTTGTAGGAGACTAAATATAGATCCTGTTTATACTCCACCGTAATCAACCGCAGGGCTTGGGAGACTTGGCAATGGCTAAAATTTTAATCGTTGATGATTCTAGTCTCTCCCGTAGGATTATGCGTGGTATCTTAGAAACAGATAAACACGAAGTCATTGAAGCTACAGGGGGACTAGCTGCGCTGGAACGCTACTTTATCGATAAACCAGACCTGGTTTTAATTGATCTGGCTATGCCAGATATGCAGGGGACAGAAGTTTTAGAAAAACTCATGGCAATGGATAACACAGCTAGGGTTATTATTGCCAGTGCTGATGCTCAGGAAATGACTCGCGCTGCAGTTCAAGCCGCTGGGGCTGTGGGCTACATTACCAAGCCTTTTATGGCTCAAAGTGTTCTCGACCAGGTAAATCAAGCTCTCATTACTATATCACAGTCCTAGGGAGGTGCTGCGATGATCCTGACCGAAAAGCAAAAAGATGCTCTAACTGAGTTAATTAATATTGGTTTTGCTCGCACTGCCAATTCTTTATCACAGCTAACGGGTCATCGCATTTTGCTTGATGTTCCTCAAGTTTCTATTCATCCTATTGAAGAATTAGCGGCTAAACTGGCGAGTTTTGTTAATGGTGAAATTGCCACAGTACAGCAGATTTTCACCGGGCCAGTGTCGGGAAATGCTCTATTATTATTAAACTATGAAGGGGCGGTAATGTTGTCCCGTTTAGTGTCCCCAGAGGGTAGCCCATCAAGCGATCGCCTTGACGTTCCCGCCGGAGAAGTGCTAACAGAAATTGGCAATATCCTACTTAACTCCTGTTTAAGTGTATTCGGAAATTTACTAGAAATTCAGATTTCCTTTTCGGTACCGCGCCTTTACCTAGAAGCCCTAGATGGACTGATTCATTCTCTGATTATTGGCAAGGAAGAAGTCCGCTATGCCATGGTAATGTATACCTCCTTTAAAATGCGTGAAGACTCCGTAAACGGCTATCTAGTGCTGGTATTGGGTGTAGTTTCCTTAGAGAAATTATTGGAGTTGATAGACAGTTGGGCAGATGAGGCTGTAGCGCCATCTCTGACTCGGTAATCCACCAATTACTATTAAATATGGGATTTACCTAATTATGTTAGATCATAATATCCATCTTTCCCATAGTCAAGCCTTGTTAAAATGGCTCAATAACTTTGCAGAACAGGGCATTTTTACTACTAATAATAAATTAGAATTTCTCAGTTGGAATCATTGGCTAGAAATCCACAGTGGTAGGTCAGCCCAAGATTTAATTGGGTGTCATTTATTCAGCCTTTATCCTGACATGAAAGAACGAGGAATCCATCGATTTTATGAACAAGCTCTCCAAGGTCAAGTAGCTTTCCTGTCTCAGCGCCTCCATTCCTATCTCATTAATATTCCGGCAAATATTGGCAGTCATTCTTTATCCCCAATGCAACAAAGCGTCCGTATTGCTCCCTTAATTGAAGCGGGAGAAATTTGCGGAACTATTACTGTAATTGCTGATGTTACCGAACGGGTAATTCGAGAAACAGAACTACAACAAAAAATCACTAAACTTGAGCAAACCGAAGCGAGATTAAGTTCTATTCAGATTCAACTTGAACATTTATTAGCATCGAGTCCGGCGATTATTTATACTTGTTATGCGACCGATGACTATCCCCCTAAATTTATCAGTGATAATCTCATAACTCAACTAGGATATCAACCTAGTGAATGGATTAATACCCCCAATTTTTGGAGCGATCGCATTCACCCTGATGACCGCCCCAAAATCCATCATCGTTGCTCACAAATTCTCAAATTAAATCACCTAACCACCGAATATCGTTTCCGCCATAAAAATGGCAGTTATCGTTGGTTACGAGACGAAATGAAGCTGGTGTGTGATGCCTCTGGTCACATTGAAGAAATAGTCGGTGTTCTCTCAGATATTACCGAAACCAAGAGACTAGAAATCCAACTACTGAGAGCGCAAAGACTAGAAAGCATTGGCACCCTAGCCAGTGGCATAGCCCATGACCTCAATAATATTTTGACACCGATTCTCGCCTCCGTGCAAATGTTTCAATTAGGACTTGACCAAGAAAAACAAAATAAAATGCTCAAGTTAATTGAAAATAACACCAAACGGGGAGCCCATTTAATTAAGCAAGTTCTTTCCTTCGCCAAAGGCTTTGAAGGGAAACTAGAGATTTTTCAAGTCAGACACTTAATTAGTGAAGTAGCAGATATTGCCAGGGAGACATTCCCCAAATCTATCAATGTTAGCACCAATGTTTCTAAGGAACTCTGGACAGTTTATGGCGACCCCACCCAACTACATCAAATCTTAATGAATCTCTGTGTCAACGCACGAGATGCCATGCCAGGCGGGGGGAATTTATCACTATCAGCTAGTAATGTTATTTTAAACCAAAAAGAAGCTCGTTTAAACCTTGATGCGAGGGAAGGTTGTTATGTAATGATTACCGTCTCTGATACGGGAACTGGCATTACCCAAGAAGTCTTAGACCGGATATTTGAACCGTTTTTTACTACCAAAGAATTTGCTAAAGGTAGTGGCTTAGGACTATCCACAGTCCTAGGTATAGTTAAGGGTCATAATGGCTTTATTGACGTTGATACTCAAATGGGTTGCGGAACTACTTTTAGAGTTTATATACCCGCCTCAGAGGACACAGAAACTACGGTTTATGAGCATTTAGAATTAATTACAGGTCAGGGTCAACTAATTTTAGTGGTTGATGATGAAGAACCTATCCGAGAAATTACTAAAGCGAGTTTAGAGAGTTTTCAATATCAAGTTTTGGTAGCAAGTAATGGAGTTGAGGCGATTAAAATATACCGTCAATATTTAGAGCAAATTGACTGTGTGGTTATCGATATTATGATGCCTGTTATGGCTGGCAAAACTACTATTAGGGAGCTAAAATCCCTGAATCCTCAAATTAAAATTGTCGGAATTAGCGGTTACTTTTCAGTAGATATAGCCAAAGATATAGCTGAGTTAGGAGTTGATATATTTTTAGCAAAACCTTTCACCACACAGGAGTTATTAGAAGTGCTGCAAAAATGCCTTAATTCTAGTCCCCCAAAACCCTAGGCACTTGATTCATAAAAATAAAGGGGTTTGTTCTGCGATGCTCCCTAGAACCGACCCCTAAGTTTGACGAGGTTTGACCCTGACTCAGGAAAAAATCATGCCTTCCCTAAACTAGGAAACTCGATTACAGTCTGAGTTCCTGGCTGAAAAGTTGGCAGATCTAAATTGCCGGGACGGCGACTCTTTTGAGCCAGACGATAGGTAACACTTTGTAGTTCTGCGTGCAGTTGCCGATTTTCCCGTTGCAGTTTTTCCACCCTTTCCATGACCTCTTCGAGGCGTTCTGAAAACTTCTGGCGGTAGACTCCAGGTAATTCTTGAACTACCTGTTCCAGCATTCGAGAGCGATCGGTTAACTCCTGGACAGACTGTCTAAGTTGGTAAACTTCCAGATCCCGCTCATTGATCTGGTCTTGATAAAACTTAACCTGTTCCTCTACTTGCTGGAGTTGTTCCCGCAAGGACTTCATCTGAGCCTGGTGTCGCTCGGCCATTTCTGGATCTGGCGCTAAATTAGCATTTCCCTTCACCAGACGGAATAATTCTTGAGATAACTGCTGCACCAGTTGATCTCGCATTTTTAACTCTTCACTCAGCCGCGCGACTTCTGCTGTGAGTTCCTGGGAGTTGGGATTATTTTTCTGGCTCATGATAACCAATGGCTCCTATAAACTTCCAATATGCCCCCTAAAATACTCCCAATTCCACCCAATCGGCAAGAGAGAGACAAAAGGAGTATCCCCGGGTCGCGAATTGGCACGGCTAACCGTCACCAACTCCTGACCTGACTTGAGCTTTACACCTCTTGGGGTTCGGCTTCTGGTTCGGCTTCGACTTGGACAGCAGATGGGGTGACATCTTGTTTAATCGTCAGATAACGAATTACATCCCCACCTATACGCATGGCTCTTTCCATGACTTTAATCTGGTCGCTGTCGCCACCTTCATAGTTCATCTGGATGTAAATGCCTTCGCGATACTTGTCGATATCATAAGCTAAACGACGCTTACCCAAATTTTGCACCTCAAGATTTTGTGCGCCATGTTCCCGCAGGATGTCTTGATATTTGGCTCGCGCCGCCTCTAGCTGCTCCTCATTTAAGTCAGAGCGCAGGATATACATGGTTTCGTAAATAAAAGGCTTCATTCTAATGATACTCCTTATGGACAATTCAGGCTTCTACCCAGAAGCAAGGATCTATACATTCTACATTAGTTCCCTGCACAATACAATCAACAGCAAAGTTGATTTTTTATTCAATTTTTTTAAAATTGTTCAGCCAAATCACGGTCGGGGGTTGACAAGCGCCGGGAACTAATGGTATGATTTGGGTATACTGTAAAATAATGGAATTATAACCCCAAATAAATTTTTTTAAAATGTTTCCATTATTTAAGACAATAGCATAAGTCAACCGTAAAAGCAACCCCCCGGCTGGGAGGGCTGGGGGGACTTTTTGACAAGTTTTACAAAACTTAACATAATTTCCGAGGACGAGATAGGGTCTAGGGGTATTGGAGACTACTCATGACCCATTTTAATAAGTTTTGCCACTCAGGAGATGTAGATAAATGATCGACATCGAAAATAGCATCGACACTTTCTGAATACTGAGTAAAACTTTCGACCCAATTAATGACGGTTTCAATAGGTAGAAAAGGACTATAAGACCATGAGCGCTGTAAATATTCGACCATCTCAGTATTGAACCCAGTATGGTATAAATACCAGGAACTCCAGACCAAGGTACTATAGCGAACCCAGTCCTCAATTACTTGAATTTCCAAGGGTATATCTGGCAAATTAAAAAATTTATCGAGGACATAATTAATAGACTTGGCTTGAGAGATACCATCTCGCATAGTATTGCGATCGTGCTGACGATAGCACACAGTCGATCGCTTCAGCCAAGCGCTGCGATACCCGCTGGAGGCCAAACGCAAAATCAAATCGACATCCTCCGCATGAGCCAACCCAGGTTCAAACCCTCCGACGGTATCCAAAGCCTGGCGGCGGAACATCAAAGTTCCCATAGTCCCCAAAGGCTTCCAGCGCAACCAATTCTCTAAATTCAACTCAGCGACCATTTCCCAAGGCTGAACATCGATCAGCATTTCGCCAGTTTGGTTAACCCTGCGCCAACCACTATGGACGATCGCCAATTCGGGGTCAGCATCAAATACAGCGAGTTGGCTTTGGAGGGTATCGGGAAAAAAGTAATCATCGGCATCGAGAAAAGTGATAAACTCACCCCTAGCCAAACTCAGACCATGATTTCGCGCCACGGAAACCCCTTGATTATCCTGATAAACATAGCGAACTTGGCTGTCATAGTTGGCTACTACTGAGCGAGTCTGGTCTTGAGAACCATCATCAACAACTATGATTTCATAATCAGTCTCAGTTTGAGCCAGTACACTATCAATGGCTTCGGCAATATACTGTTCACAGTTGTAAGCTGGGATCACAACACTGATACGGGGATAAGATTCAGACATGAGATTATCAATAAAATCAATTCGTCAATTACTGAAATTTTAACTAGAGTGAGTTGTTGTCAACAGAACCGATTGAGTCTATGACTATGAAAAAACCGAGAGCGATTAATAAAAACCACCCGGTCGGTCTGTGGATCGAACGAGGTCTGTCAATGATAGCGGTTGTCAACTATGCCCTAGTTTTATTTAATATTAGTTATATACCCTGGCGCGACTTTTATTTCCGTTATTTTCGAGAGTTAACGGAACTGTATGATCCGATTATGGGGATTGAACCCCACCGGGACACGGTCAGATATATAGAAACTGTAGAAGCTCTTAATAACCAGGTGGTGGAGACGGGACTACAATCACCGGAAGTAGAGGTGATTCTGACGAGTCTGCGACAGCAAAGTATAGAAATGGTTGATACTAACCCTTTTGCGATCGCCAATCAAAGTGGTGCTTTAGAGACTATTAAAAATCGAATGCGCGATCGCGCTCCCAACCCGGACGATTCTTCTAAGCAAGCATTCTCTACTTTTTGGACTGTTGAATATTTAGCCGATCATGGATTTCCACAGGAGATAGGCTGGTTTAAGAGTGAGATCAAGCCGTTCATGGAGGCTAATTATTTTCGAAGTTTATCAGAAACCGGTAACTTTGTCAACGATTTCTGGAGAATTGATTTTCCGTTTGTGATCTTCTTTTTAGTGGAATTTCTGATTCGGACTAGGGTAGTCAGCAGTAAATTTAACACGGTGACTTGGCTAGATGCGATGCTCTGGCGTTGGTACGATATCTTAATGTTTGTTCCGCTGCCAACGGCAAGATTATTAAGGATTATTCCGGTAACTATTCGTTTAGACCAAACGGGATTAATTAAGTTGGAGAAACTCAGAGCATTTGCCAGCCGAGGTTTAGTGTCATCGGTATCGCAGGAATTAACGGAAGCGGTGATTATCCAATTTATTAATCAAGTGCAAGACCAACTGAGAGAAGGTAATATTGGTAAGGCGATCGCTCAATCACAACAGCAGCGGTATATGAATATTAATAACCTGAATGAAATCGAATTTATTTCTAATCAATTAATTCAGGTAGTGGTTGATAAGGTTATCCCACAACTAGATTCAGATATAGAGGCACTAATTCGTTATAATGTGGAGAGTGTAGTCAAAAATTCCCCGGTGGTAGAAAGGTTTAAAAAAGTACCAGGATTTGAGAATCTGGCGAAAGAATTAAGCGATCGCCTGATCGGGGAACTATCCCAATTAGCCACGGAGGGTCCAAATAGTGCCTATGAAGCGATCCGTAAAGCGATGTCGGACCGGAAGGGAAGCCAACTAACAGAGCAACTGGTGCGGGACTTTGGCAAAGTATTATGGCAGGAAATTGAAGGGGAACAAATGCAGCAGTTTGAATATTTACTGGTAGATCTATTAGAAGAAATTAAACTGAATTATATACATCGAGTGGACGAAGAAAACTTCGAGCAAGTTCTAGCCTCAATCCAGGAAAGGCGCAAATTAGAGGGATTGATTGTTTACGAGTCCGACTGAGGCGATCAGACCCCTCCCCCACTCCTAGATAGCCTAGCCACAGGGAATTATGGAGTGGTGATCATCCAATAGTTCAATTGTGAGCTAGAGTAATAGATAAGGAAGTTAAGCTGCGGGTCAGCCCTCAGCTTCTTGTGGGAGATACAGTTTCATCTACAAGTGGGTGACACCCACTTTTTTTAGTGGCAGCATTTCCATAGCCCTACTACCAGGTGAGGTTTATGGTAAAGGATGATCTCCAGGTTTCCGTAACCCTAGGCTGAGGTACAAACCCCAATAGAGCCTAATTGTAGCGTTTTAACATCAAATCTGACTATGGTTCACCCCCTAATTCCCAAAATCATCGACCTAGCCACTCCAGTCGCCAAGCCTCTGGGGTTAGAAGTCGTGGGGGCAATGTTTTACACTAACCAGAAGCCTCCTGTACTGCGGGTTGATATCCGTAATTTGGAGCAAGACACCAGTTTAGAAGATTGTGAGCGGATGAGTCGAGCCCTCGAAGAACAACTCGATGCGGTAGATGTAATTCCCGATGCTTATATTCTGGAAGTATCGAGTCCCGGTGTATCGAGGTCCCTAAGTTGCGATCGCGATTTTATCTCCTTCAAAGGATTTCCGGTAACAGTCACCACCTCCGAACCCTACAAAGGACACAAACAGCAAAGTGGAAAATTGGTGGGGCGCGACGAGATGGCAGTCCATATCAATCAGAAAGGGCGACAAATCTCTATCCCCAATTCCTTAATCACGGAAGTCCTGCTAGAGGAGGGGGAATAAAGCCGACTCTCAGGAAACAAGCTAATCTCAATTTGTGTATTTAACTAATTACGAGGACAAATCATTATGTCAATGGTAAGTTTACCCGGGCTCAAAGATATGATTGAGAGCATTTCCACGGAGCGCAACCTACCGAAACAGGCGGTAGAAGAGGCTCTGCGGGAAGCCTTACTGAAAGGGTATGAACGCTATAGGCGCACGGTTCAGATTGACACCCAATTTAGTGAGGACTACTTCGATAATTTTGATGTAGAACTCGATGTTGAGGAAGAGGGATTTAGGGTTTTAGCCAAAAACCTAACTATTGTGGAACAAGCCAGTAACCAAGACCATCAAATTTCCCTGAAGGATGTGCAGGAAGTCGCCCCAGAAGCTCAATTGGGAGATACAGTAACTTTAGATGTTACCCCAGAGCAGAATGAGTTTGGGCGCATGGCTGCCATTCAAACCAAACAGGTTTTGGCTCAGAAGTTACGGGACAAACAGCGGAAGATGATTCAGGATGAGTTCGCCGAACATGAAGGAACCGTCCTACAGGCTCGGGTACTGAGATTTGAGCGCCAGTCGGTGATTATGGCTGTAAGTAGTGTTTATGGACAGCCAGAAGTTGAGGCAGAATTACCCAAACGAGAACAATTACCCAAGGATAACTATCGGGCTAATGCCACTTTTCGGGTATATCTGAAGCGCGTTTCCCAGGGTTCCCAGCGTGGTCCTCAATTGATTGTGTCTAGGTCTGATGCGGGGTTAGTGGTGTACCTGTTTGCGAATGAGGTGCCAGAAATTGAGGACGAAGTGGTGAGAATTGTGGCTGTGGCTAGAGAAGCCAACCCACCCTCGAATCATGTGGGTCCACGAACTAAGATTGCGGTTGATACTTTGGACAGAGATGTTGATCCGGTGGGAGCTTGTATTGGCGCGCGGGGATCTCGAATTCAGGTGGTAGTTAATGAACTGCGGGGAGAGAAAATAGATGTGATCCGCTGGTCTCCTGACCCGTCAATTTATATTGCTAATGCTCTGAGTCCGGCTCGTGTGGATGAAGTGCGGCTGGTGAACCCAGAGGAACGTCGAGCCCATGTGCTGGTAGCGGAAGACCAATTGAGTCTGGCTATTGGTAAGGAAGGGCAGAATGTCCGATTGGCTGCACGTTTGACGGGTTGGAAAATTGATATTAAAGATGCTGCTAAGTATGATGCGGCGGCGGAAGATGAAATGGAGGCTAGAAGGTTTCAGGGACAACTAACTGCGGAAGTATCGGAAGCGGAAAGTTTGGATATGGAAGCTACAGAAACATCTGAAATTCAGGTATAGGGGGTTTTGGGGATGTTACAAATAGGAGCATGATTTAATCTCAAATTAGGTTAATATTTTAGGGCAATACGGTATAA
>NZ_JARPLU010000099.1:0-6542 GCF_032349615.1 Limnospira sp. PMC 1279.21
CAGTAATTTATCAAGACATTTGGGAAGAAGCCCTTGAAAAAGGATTACAACAGGGATTACAACAAGGATTACAACAAGGGGCAACTGAAGGTGAAAAGACCTTAATTGTCCGGCTGCTCAATAGGAGATTAGGCAGTTTGCCAGAAACGGTCATCGGTCAAATCAATCAGTTACCATTACCCGCATTAGAGGAGTTAGGAGAAGCATTACTAGACTTTTCGGAGATAGATGATTTGCTGGGATGGCTACAAAGCCATCAGCACGAATAAATATCAACCAGAATTTACGCCTTGGGGTAATTTACTAATTACCCCAATATGATGCGGATTACTTAGTTTTAGCCTCTAAGTTTTCTAGGCGACTTCGTAGTTCTTGATTTTCCTTTTTGATTTTGTCCAGTTCCTCCCGTAACTGCTTAATAGCTTTGTCTGAACCCAGATTTTTTTGGACTTTTTGCACAGCCTCTTCCGCCCTGCGCCTGACCCGTCCATCCATGGTCTGTTCTGCTAGGTCATTCAAAACAGCGATCGCCTTGGGAGTTTCCATTTGGCTTAAAGCCATTACCACAGATATTTGAGTTAAGAAGAAATCTTCTTTAGCTAGTTCTTGAATCCGTTGCATAATACGTTCAAGATTGATGTTATTTTGACCTGTGGAAATGCGACCTAGACTAGAAATAGCATTTAAACGCAGGGCTTGAGGAACACCATTAGCGGTATATTTCAAAATCAGATTTAAAGCCATTTCCGAAGTTTTCATTTGACTCAAACCCAAAATCGCCCCAGACCGGACTACCTCATTCCAACCAGCCCTTTCTTGTAACACCATTTCTAACAAAGCGATCGCCTCAGCTTCTGTAGGTTCATCCTCGGTATTTCCCGCTGCTATTTTGGCGATCGCCTGTATAGCACTAGCCTCCACATAATAACTCGGATCACCATTTTCCACCAGAGGTTTAATCGCCTGATAACTTGCAGCCGTGTGAATTTCTGCCAAAGCATTAACCACCGCCCGCCGCACTCGTGGATTTTCATCTTTCAAGCCAGCCACCAAGCCATCAAAAGACTGATCCAGTTTAACCTTTACCAACTGTTTCGCCACTTCAACCCGGACTCCCCAGAAAGGTTCAGAAACCATCGCCTCACCCAAGGCTTTAGCCGATGCCAAATTCCCTTTTTTAGCCAAGGCTTGGGCGGCATAAATCCGGGAAATCGGGTCTGGGTCAAACTGAAGCTGTGCTTTTAACTCAGCTACTGGATAATCTAAAGTCACAGTTTTGAGCAAATTATTACCCACATCAAAACTGATAAAGTTAGGTTTCTCTTCCAAAGGAAAGTAAAAACTCTGTTCGCGATCGCTAACTTGTACAGTCACCGTTTTCAACTCCACTGGAGTCGATTTCTTTTTGGATTTACCCTTAGATTTTTTCGTGTAGCCAAAACCTATAGGTATTTTCAGATTAAACAAATTAGCCTCACTGAGTTTATCACTGTCTTTCGCCTGGGTTTGTTTAATAGTCACCTTCGCAATTTTGCTATCATTATCCCAGGAATAGGAAACCTTATATTTAGGATGTCCCCCACGATAGACATATTGATCAAACAAAAACAGCAAATTCCGTCCCGTTGCCTTTTCGATCGCCCTCAATAAATCCACCGTTTCCACAGTTTTATGGGCGTTATCCTGCACAAAAGTATGAATAGCTTTGGCAAATAACTCATCTCCCAATTCGGCGCGAATCATGTGATAAACACAAGCGCCTTTTTCATAAAGATGGCGATCATAAAGTTCAATCGCTTCTCGGTAAACGTGAGTTACAATCGGACGACTATAGCGGGAAGAATCCTCCGAAAAATAGCTACGGGCTTCATTTAATCGGTAATAAGCTGCCTCGTCCGCCCCATATTCATGTTCAGTCCAGAGTACCTCAGAATAAGTCGCCATTCCCTCCTTAATCCAAGCATGAGACCAATGGGCAATTACCACCAAATCACCAAACCATTGATGGGCGAGTTCATGGACTACCAAGCTTTCTGTATTGCGGTTATCTAGGGTAGCGCGTTCGTCCAACAAACAGCGATCGGTTAACAGAGTTGTCGAGGTATTTTCCATACCTCCAAAAATGAAATCATCAACACAGACTTGAGCATATTTCGGATAGGGATAATCATAGCCAAAAGTTTGAGAGAGAAACTCAATCATAGCTGGAGTTTTTCCCATACTCCGTAGAGCATCTTCCTGGCGATTTTTTTCGACATAATAAACCACCGGAATCTGATTATACTCCTCTTTGATTTCGGCAAATTTACCCACCGCTAACGCTATCAAATAACTGGGGTGAACCTGCTTTTGTAACCAATGATAAATTTGCTGATCGCCCTTAGTTTTGGTGGCGATTAATTCACCATTAGCGATCGCCAAAAAATCCTGGGGAACCCGGACTTTAATTTCTGAGGTGGCTAACTGTCCCGGATAGTCAAAGCAGGGAAACCAGAAACGGGAATCTTCATCTTCCCCTTGAGTCCAAACTTGAATCGGTTTATCAGGATAATCTGAATTTGGTCCGATAAAATATAGACCTCGTTGAGGATGATCAACAGTATAGTCGATCGCTATTTTCAGGGTTTGATTAACCTCTGTGGGTTGGTTCAGATGAACGTATAATTGCTGACCATCATGGTCAAAATCTACCTCATGCTTACCAATTTTAACTTGATTAATTTCCAGATCTACCGCATCGAGGGTGAGGGTATTAATACCACTGCGGATCGGATTTAGGGTAATAGTACAAGTTCCCTGAAAACTTTGGGCGGGAATATCCAAAACTAGGTCGAGAAAAATATGCTCAACCTGACCAGGGCGATCGGGGTTATAGTGAGGGCGTGCCCCTGGTAACTCGAAGGATTTAGAATCGTTGGTGTCTGAATCGAAATAGGAATACAACATTAATGAATCTATAGCTCGGAAGTCTAACATTTGATGGTTTACCTTTTTTGAGATCATGTCAACCGGACTTTATGCGATGACAGACTTATGGAACAATGAGACCTAGATTTTCAGCGCAACTGTAGTTCACATAGTTGACAAATAACGGGATCTGTGATAATAAACCCTGAATCAAATGAAAAAATGTCATCATTGCCCAACAATTAGGGTTGCAGACATTCATCACCCGCCGTAGAATCTCTAGTTTAAGACTACTAAAAAGAGTAATTTGATATGAAGCTGGCAGCCCGTGTAGAACAGGTTCCCCAATCTGTCACCCTAGCGATATCAGCCAAGGCCAAGGCCATGAAAGCCGAGGGACTCGACGTTCTCAACTTCAGCGTTGGTGAACCGGACTTTGACACACCCCAACACATAGTCGCTGCGGCTAAAAAGGCACTCGATGAAGGAAAGACACGGTACGGTCCAGCAGCGGGAGAGCCCAAACTGAGGGAATTAATCGCTCGCAGTCTGACTCAAGAGGTGGGTGTTAATTATAGCGCGGAAAATATAAATTATAGCGCCGAAAATATCATTGTCACCAATGGCGGGAAACATTCCCTGTCCGGGTTGATGATGGCGATCATCGAGGCTGGGGATGAAGTGATTATACCTTCCCCCTACTGGTTAAGCTACCCAGAAATGGTCAAACTAGCTGATGGCACTCCGGTCATTGTCCCCACCGATGCGACTACCGAGTATAAGATTACCCCAGAATTACTGCGACAAGCGATTACCCCGAAAACTAAACTATTTGTCCTTAACTCGCCGTCAAACCCGACGGGGATGGTTTACACCCCGGATGAACTGAAAGCGTTAGCGGAAGTGGTGGTGGAGTCGGGGATTCTGGTAGTCTCTGATGAGATTTACTCCCAAATTCTCTATGATGGGGCGCAACATCTGAGTATAGCGGCCGCTCACCCAGAAGTCCATAAACAGACGCTGATTAGTAGCGGTTTCGCTAAGTCCTTTGCTATGACTGGATGGCGTTTAGGTTATCTGGCTGGGGATAAAACTATTATTGGGGCGATGACCCGGATTCAAAGCCATAGTACATCTAATGTCTGCACGTTTGCTCAATATGGAGCGATCGCCGCTCTGGAAGGTTCCCTCGACTGTGTAGAAACAATGCGACAAGCCTTTGCAGAACGCCGACAGGTGATGTATGAACTACTGAACGCTATTCCCGGAATTAGCTGTGTTAAACCCTACGGCGCATTTTATATGTACGTCAATATCGGGAAAATCGGCTTAGGGTCGGTAGACTTCTGCAATGCCTTGTTAGAAGAAAAGCAAATGGCTACAGTTCCTGGCTTGGCTTTTGGAACAGATGATCACATTCGCCTATCCTACGCCACGAGTTTAAAAAATATTGAAACTGGACTCAAGCGCCTAGAAGAATTTGTTGAAAGTAGGATCTAATTTGATCTAGACCGCGCTAGGGATGATTTCGAGGCTAATGGTAGAGAATATCAAAGCTGTAGAGTCCTTCGGCTCGCTGATACTCTACCTTAACCTGTGTAGGTTGAGCGGAGGGCGGTCCTTGGTAACACCATTTAATCATGGCCTCCACTTGGGCTTGACTACCCTCAAAAACAGCCTCGACCCGACCATCGGGCAAATTTTTCACCCAGCCGTTAGCTCCCTTTTGAATGGCGACTTGGCGAGTATAGTATCGATAACCGACACCCTGCACCCGTCCAGAGATCAGTAAATGGGCGCGAAGGAGGTCAGGTTTTTCATGGGTTGTGTTAGACACGGTTAGAATCTGGTAACGTATTTAGATACTCTGGGGACACAGAGTTATTAAAAACTGGGTTGATTAGATGATGGCTCTATAACTTTACCAAAAATTGGGAGATTACCTATGGACCTGATTAGTTTACTGATTATGTTAATTATTGGCAGTTTGGCTGGGTTGGGGGTCAGCTATACTGTGTTGGAGCGTCGCCTGACCCAGCAGAGAGAAGAATATGAGCGACAAATTCGCCTCTCGGCTGAGGAATTAGAAAAAGCCCATCAAGTCAGGATTCAGGAAATGGTCCAGTCCCTAAGAGATGATTACGATCGCCAACTGCGAGAGATGACAGAAACGCTCAAACAAGAACAGGAAGCTGAATTGACAAAAAGCAATGAATCCTTAACTCAATATTATCAGTCCCATATTGAGCAGCTTACCAACCAGGTACAAAGCCGTGAGGAGGAACTCCAGGAAGCTGACCAGCAGTTGAGAGGGTATCAGCAAGAGTTGGGAAATTTGATGGAGGAATTACATAGCCGTGAACGCCAGGTTGAGGAATTGAATGAGTTTTTGACTTCATATCAGACTCAATTAGAAGAGGTCAATCAAGACTTACAAGCCAGCCAAAGTCGCATCAATGAAATGGGTGAGTCTTTAACAGGCTATGAAACTCAACTTCATGATATGGATGGGGATATTAGCGAAAGTCAAGACCGCACTCAGCAGATGGCAGAATATATCGCGGGCTATGAGAACCAACTGCAACAACTTGAGCAAGACAACTATACTACCAGAGAGGAAATTCGCGAAACCATCGAAAATATCCGACAGCACAGTGAACAAGAAATTCAGAAGCTACGCGCTGATCTTGAACAAGATCAGGAGACTCGGATTCAAAATGCTATTGATAACCTGGAAGAACAATATAATGATGAAATTCGCGCGGGTACTGAACAACTGGTGCGAGCTATGCAGTCTCAAACTGAGCAGATGATAAAGTCGCTGCATGAGCGTTTGGAATTTTTGCCTGAGTTGTTGGCAGAAAGTGAAGCGGAAGCAGCTAGAGAAGCGGCTACAGAAGAAGAGACACTAGAAGAGACGGAAGTCGCGGAAGTGGCGGCAGAGGTGGCGGAAGTGTCGGAAGAGGTAGAAGAATCAGTGATGGCTGATGGTTTAATGGTCTCGGAGACACCGACAGAAGCGGCTACAGAAGAAGAGACACTAGAAGAGGCGGAAGTGGCGGCAGAGGTGTCGGAAGTGTCGGAAGTGTCGGAAGAGGTAGAAGAATCAGTGATGGCTGATGATTTAATGGTCTCGGAGACACCTACAGAAGCGGCGACAGAAGAAGAGACACTAGAAGAGGCGGAAGTGGCGGAAGTGGCGGCAGAGGTGTCGGAAGTTTCTGAAGAGGTAGAAGAATCAGTGATGGCTGATGATTTAATGGTCTCGGAGACACCTACAGAAGCGGCGACAGAAGAAGAGACACTAGAAGAGGCGGAAGTGGCGGAAGTGGCGGCAGAGGTGTCGGAAGTTTCTGAAGAGGTAGAAGAATCAGTGATGGCTGATGATTTAATGGTCTCGGAGACACCTACAGAAGCGGCGACAGAAGAAGAGACACTAGAAGTGGCGGAAGTGGCGGCAGAGGTGTCGGAAGTGTCGGAAGTTTCTGAAGAGGTAGAAGAATCAGTGATGGCTGATGGTTTAATGGTCTCGGAGACACCTACAGAAGCGGCTACACCAGAGAAGACACCAGAAGAGGCGGAAGTGGCGGAAGTGGCGGCAGAGGTGTCGGAAGTGTCGGAAGTTTCTGAAGAGG
>NZ_JARPLU010000099.1:6552-19616 GCF_032349615.1 Limnospira sp. PMC 1279.21
GTGTCGGAAGTTTCTGAAGAGGTAGAAGAATCAGTGATGGCTGATGGTTTAATGGCAGTAGATTCGGTTAAGCCTCCTCTCAATCTGAAAGTTACTGGACATAGCAGCCATGAGAAGGAGGACTTGCTGATAGCGATCGCTAAAGTAGGAGAGTCACAAAACCTGTCAGCTATTGCTAACCTGGTTGGCTATACTCGACACGCAGATACAGAAATACGCACTCAATTGGCCGCGACTCTGGGTAGACTAGCAAGCACCCATGGCTTACGTCCAGAAATCCAACAAGCGATTCCTACTTTAACTCAACTCAGCCAAGATAGTAGCGCTCAAGTGCGTCAAGAGGCAATTTATGCTCTGGGTATGATTAAAAGCGATCGCGTGATTCCCATACTTAAACAGGGTTTGCGAGACCCCGATCCGTCTGTAGTGCAAGCGGCTAGTATGGCTATGGAGAAATTTAAGTTTTATCCCCAAACGGATAAGCAAGCCAAACCGATCGCGTCTGTTTTTCAGAAACCGGAGGATGGCTCGAAAGGTTGATAGTTCCCGATACATGGGAGGTTGACTCAAAGGCTGTACAGACAAGGCCTGCCTTGCCTGTACACTCTCAGAGGGTTAAATTTCTGGAGCATCGGCTATCAAAAGCTCATATTTAGCCATCTTTTATGGGTGTGATATCGATGATTATCAAGGGATGGCTAGATACACCAGAATGTAGAAGGCAATTTGATGGGAAGCCTAATTAGCGACAGTTTCTGGCATTAAGGATGAATGGTGATGATCAATTAACCATTCACCATCCTTATAGACATAAACATAGGAAAAGCGGGCTACTGCTTCGGTGGTTTGTCCTTGGTCATCTGTAAATGTAAAGGTATAAACTCCCACGTCATGAGCCTTGTTACAACCAATGGCAATAGTCCTGCTGTTAATCACTCCTTGGGGGTTATTTGGCAGAAAGTCCACAAAATATTCTCTAATGCTTTCATGGTCGGTGCGGGGAGTGTTGGAAACAGTTGGCAGTAATACGGCTGTGGGGGTATAGTTAGCTACTACTTGATCAGGATCTAGGGTAGCTAGGGAACTATTCCAGCGATCGAACAATGCTGCAATGTCGGCTTCGGTGACTTCAGCGCAGGCAACTTCCCCGGTTTCAGCCACTGGAGCGCAACCTGACATGGTAGCTGCTAAAAAACTAGCAGACAGGGTGGAACAAAAAAGTTTTTTTATCATCGGTTAATCACCAGATATCTTAAAGAAAGATAACAATAAACTAATTGATGATAACACAAAATTACTGATTTGGAATAAAAAACCAAATTTTTTATGACAAGCTATTTTACGGCTAATTTCATCTGGTTTTCCTCAAAATAGGGTAAGGTGCCCCCGACCCTAATTTTAGAATAAGGGTGATTTTGGGGGTACATGAGCATTTTTATAACAGACGTATCCCAAAAGTTAGTCCCATTAATGCAATAGTGGGAACTTCTGGGAGGGATGGAATCCAGATAAAAATCAATGGTTTTGATTTTATCATAGATTTGGAGATTGGGGAAAATTTGATGACTAAGGCGGGGGTTTGGGACTGATTTAGTGGCGATCGCATGATTCGCATGATTCGCATGATTCGCATGAGTAAGGGTGACTATGGCGGTGTGGGTAGAGAGGCGCTGAATTGGTGAGAAACCTTAGCTTAATCAGGGTTGGGCGATTTGGGGCGGATGTCAAACGGCAGATTTAAATGGAGTTAAGAGGGGGAGGGGTTGGGGAATCTCTCAGTCGCCCCAAACCAGGGATAAAGGCGGGTGAATGGTGGCTCCTGATTCATGATAAAATTAGTGGGCAGAGGGGGGATTTTACGAAAAATGGGGGAAGATCATGAAGATTTTGGCGGCGCTTCTCGCCCTAGGAGTTGAGGCTCGGCTAGACCCCAGAAGATTAAATCTGTCCCTTTGGGGGTAGATCGCCGTAACCCAAATCGTGAGGTTTGGGAGTCCCCGTCCGTTTGAGGGCGGGTCTGATATCAATGTTCACCATTTCTGATACTCAATAACCTGTGGTTGCACAACTATCTAATAATACCTACGAACCCAAAACCCAAGAAATCGCCCGAGAACTTCTAGCGGCGACCCAACAGAAAAAACAATCTCTGTTTGGTAAAATCCAGGACCAGATGCGTATTGATGACAAAATCCTGGACTGGGCGATGTCTAACCCCGGTTTGCGGGTGCAATTGTTTCATTTTATCGACTGTTTACCGGCGCTGCGGAGTAAACCGGAAATTGCGGCTCACCTTCAGGAATACCTGACGGCGGAAGAGGTGGAACTCCCGGACTCGCTGAAAAAGCTGCTTAATTTTGCTAACGCTGACTCGGTAGCTGGGAAAATGGCAGCTACGACAGTAGCCCCGGCTGTAGAAACGCTGGCTCAGAAATATATCGCGGGGGCGGATATTCCGCAAATTATCAAAACTCTGGAAAGGTTGCGTAAAGATAAACTAGGCTTTACTGTAGACCTGCTAGGAGAGGCGGTGATTACGGAAACGGAAGCGGAATCGTATCTGAATAGTTACTTGGAATTAATGGAAAAACTGTCGGCGGCGGCGCAGCGGTGGTCAACAGTTCCCCAAATTGATGAAGCGGACGGAAACCCTATTCCTAGAGTACAGGTTTCGGTGAAATTGACGGCTTTTTATTCGCAGTTTGACCCGCTTGATGCTAAGGGAAGTGAGGAGAAAGTAAGCGATCGCATCCGCACTTTATTAAGACGGGCGAAAGAAGTTGGGGCGGCGGTGCATTTTGATATGGAACAATACGCCTATAAGGACCTAACTTTAAGCATCCTCAAAAATCTGTTAATGGAAGAGGAATTCCGCGATCGCACTGATATCGGTGTCACGGTTCAAGCCTACCTACGCGATAGCGCCAAAGACCTAGAAGGCATTATTGAATGGGCAAAATTGCGGGGATATCCGGTGACGGTTAGACTGGTAAAAGGTGCTTATTGGGACCAGGAAACTATCAAGGCGATGCAAAATGACTGGCCGCAACCAGTATTTAATGATAAGGCTGCGACTGATGCTAATTACGAAAGGCTGACCCAATTAATGTTGGAAAATCACGCCTATATTTATTCTGCTATCGGTAGCCATAACGTCCGTTCCCAGGCGAAAGCGATCGCTATAGCCGAAACCCTAAAAGTACCCCAACGCGCCTTTGAGATGCAAGTTCTCTATGGTATGGGAGACCAACTCGCCAAACAATTGGCGGCTAAAGGTTATCGAGTGCGGATGTATTGTCCCTATGGTGAACTACTACCAGGGATGTCTTATCTAATTCGGCGACTGTTAGAAAATACGGCTAATTCCTCTTTTATTCGCCAAAGTTCAGAACAGCGACCTTTAGAAGAACTATTAGCGCCTCCTGTTGGTGATAATGATAGCACAATTCACCAGACTTGGAAACCTGTATTTCCTAATGCGGCGGATAGTGATTATGCGGATGCAATTATTCGCGATCGCGCTTTGGCTGCCTTGGGAAATGTGCGATCGCAGTTGGGTAAAACCTACTTACCTCTGATTAATGGTAAATGGGAAAATACAGAGAATTTTGTGGATTCCGTTAACCCGGCTCAACCTACGGAAATAGTCGGCAAAATTGGTTTGGCTAATATTGAACAAGCGGAAAAAGCGATCGCTGCTGCTAAAGCTACATTTCCTAGCTGGAAAAAGACCCCCGTTAGCCGACGCGCGGCTGTATTACGGAAGGCGGCAGAATTGCTAGAACAACGTCGCCATGAATTATGCGCCTGGATGGTGTTTGAGGTGGGGAAAGCCCTATCTCAGTGTGATGCGGAAGTGTCGGAAGCTATTGATTTTTGCCTTTTTTATGCGGCGGAAATGGAACGGCTAGACCAAGGTTATATTTATGATACAGCGGGGGAAAGCGATCGCTATTCCTATCAACCTCGTGGTATCTCGTTAGTCATTTCTCCCTGGAATTTCCCCCTAGCTATTCCGGTGGGGATGACTGTCGCTTCCTTAGTCACGGGAAATTGTACCCTGTTAAAACCTGCGGAAACTTCTGCTATTATTGGTGCGAAAATTGCCCAGATTTTGGTGGAAGCTGGGGTTCCTGATGGCGTGTTTCAATTTATCCCTAGTAAGGGTTCAACCGTGGGGGCTCATTTAGTTAAACATCCTGATGTTCAGATGATTACCTTTACAGGTTCTCAGGAAGTGGGTTGTTGGATATATGCAGAGGCGGCGATTTTGCGACCCGGACAAAAACACCTTAAACGAGTAGTGGCGGAAATGGGTGGCAAAAATGCCATTATTGTTGATGAAAGTGCAGACCTTGATCAAGCGGTCGGGGGAGTTGTTTATTCCGCTTTTGGTTATACGGGTCAAAAATGTTCTGCTTGTTCGCGGGTGGTGGTTTTAGAACCTGTTTATGATGTGTTTGTGTCGCGGTTAGTGGAAGCGGTGCGATCGCTTAATGTGGGTGATCCGGCTGATCCTAGTACCTTTGTGGGTCCGGTGATTGATCATAACGCCCAAACCAAGATTAAAGAATACATTGAGATGGGTAAACAAGAAGCAGAAATGGCGATCGCATTAGATGCACCATCTACCGGGTATTTTGTCGGTCCGACCGTGTTTGTTAATGTTTCTCCTACTGCGAAAATTGCCCAAGAGGAGATTTTTGGTCCGGTTTTGGCGGTGATTAAAGCCTCAAATTTTGATGAGGCGATCGATATTGCTAACGGGACTAATTATGCTTTGACTGGGGGTTTGTATTCTCGCACCCCTTCTCATATTCAGAAGGCTAAGGCTGATTTTGAAGTGGGAAATCTCTATATTAACCGGGGAATTACCGGGGCGATCGTTTCCCGTCAACCCTTCGGTGGCTTTAAACTCTCTGGTGTCGGTTCCAAGGCGGGGGGACCTGATTATCTCCTGCAATTCTTGGAACCTCGCACTATTACCGAGAACATCCAGCGACAAGGTTTTGCACCTATTCAAGGGGTGGATTAATTACCTTGACAAATGGGGCATTATGCCCCATAATTAAACCATTGGTATGGGTGGTTATAAACTGTTGGCGATCGCTTCTAATTTCTGGGCTACCATCCCTTGAGTTAGTAACTCCTGCGCGTGTTTAAGACCTGTTTCTATGTCCGCACAAACTCCCGCACACCACAGATAAAAACCCCCATTCCAAATGGCAGCCTGCATTAACTCTCCCGGTTCCCCCTCCAAGACAGCCTTGATATTATTAATCAGTTCATCTAGGGAATTAAGAGCAACTTCTTTCCCCCCATAACCATAATCATGGGGATGCAATAACAGACGTTCAAAAATCGAGGTTTCCGGGTTGTCTATACTGGGGCGGTTGATGCCGATAATACAGGTGCGATCGCGGGGTAAATCGCAACTACCTTCTAATCCCTTAACCGTGATAAATTGCCGCTGATTTCGCAATTCTAGGGCGGTTCGGAACATTGATTCCGTGGGGGGGTGAACATAGCCACAGGCGATAGTTGCATCTCCTAAATAGGGAGACCACATTAACTCTAATGTAGCAATAGGCGGACGTTTCCCAATTTCTCGGCGGGGTCCAACTAGGTTCATGGCTAGGGGAAAATGGGTGGGAAGATGAATAAATCCTAAATCTGTCGTCTGGAAGATTTCCTGCATTCTAATTAGGCTAATTCCTTCCCAATTTATGCCTAATTGTTGCCAAATTTCATGTAAACAAATACCCTCTTTGGTCGGCATTCGATCGCCTCCATGTAAAATGGTTGGGACTCCGGCGGCGCTGAGAATTAACCCGGTGAGAATGGTCATGGGAACAGTACGCGATCGCCCATCATAGGGATGAGTTAAAATCATCGGAGGACGCACAGCATTAGTTAAATGAGGCCCTAATTCTGCATAAACATCTAGCATTCCCGCCAATTCTTCTCCCGTGGGTCGCCGAATGCGGTGGGCGATTAAAAAAGCCCCTACCTGTACGGGTGTTGCTTCTTGCTGTAACATCATGCGTAAGGCTTCGGCGGCTTCTTCGCGAGTTAGGGCTGCGCTGGTGTGGGTTCCGCTTCCCACTTTTTTCAGTAATGTTCTAAAGCGATCGCTCATTTAAGTTGCTGTTGTGGTAGTGAACAGAAGAGAAAACCAGTATAATCGAAAGCGGATACCTTTAGGAATTGTTAGCTATTTGATGTTAACCAATTAAGCATTTTATCCCCAATTCTTCCAACTCTGAGTCTACCTCTGGGGGGATTAATTCGTGTACCAATTTCCAGAAATATTGTATGGGGGGAATTTGCAGGCGATCGCGACTGGTGACAATGGCAACCTCCCGAGTCCAACTCAAGTCAGATCCACCACTATAAAAGGAACCTGATTTAGTATTTATAGTCCCTTCAAAAGGTGCGATCGTTCTAATCGCTAAACTGCTATCCGTCGCCGCTTCTACTAATGCTGAACGTGGTAACAGTGCAATTACTTCTCCCTGACGGACTACACCCCGAAAAGCATCCAGTGTATTTAACTCTAAAACCGCCTTGAGAGTAGCGCCAGCTTGAGCAAATCTTTCCTGTACTAAACGCTGCATTCCATAGCCATCTTTAAATACCACTTGAGGATAGATAATTAACTCCTTCCAAGGAACATGATTATATCGCGCCAGGGGGTGATTTTTTGCCATTAATACTTGTATCGGTTCTTTATAGAGAATATCCACCAATAAATCGGAACTAGCCGTAAAAGCCCGATTATTCATGACAAGTGCCACATCAACCAATCCATCTTTTAGCACTTTTAAAGCGCGATCGCTTCCTAATGATGTTACCCGCAATTGTACATCAGGATAAGCATAGCAAAACTTTTGCAAAACTGGGGGGAGATAAGACGCACAAAGGGAGTGAATAGCCGCCACGCATAATTCCGCCTGCTGTCCCGCTAATAATGACGCTAATTCCTGTTGGGCATTTTCCCAAGCCTGACAAATTTTCCGCGCATAGGGCCAAAACCTTTCACCTCCTACCGTCAATTTAGCTTGGTTGCTACGGTGAAATAGGGGTAAACCCAGTTCCGTTTCTAGTCCCTGTACCTGGCGACTAATCGTTGATTGCGTCACGTTGCACTGGACTGCTGCTTTTTGAAAACTTCCGGTTTCGGCAACAGATAAAAAGGCTTGAAGTTGCTCTAAACGCATAGAAATTGGGGTTTTAATATGGCAACGATAGCATGGGTTTCATCTTAACCAATTTCTCGATATAATTTGGTAAAAATTGCTACAACTTTTGATTTGGTATGGTGTTTTTATGCTGCACTTTCAATACTCGTCCCTAATTAACGCCCCCGTTGATGTGGTTTGGAATTTTCACGGCCGATCTGATATCCTGGAGTTGCTGACCCCACCTTGGCAACCTGTGGAAATTATCCGCCGGGAAGGGGGTTTACAGGTGGGGGCTAGATCGGAATTTCTGCTATCTCTTGGTCCAGTTTCGGTGCCATGGGTGGCGGTGCATACTGAGTGCATTCCTTACCAACTGTTTACTGATGAACAGCAACAGGGTCCCATGGCTATTTGGGTACACCGACACCAATTTTCGGAGGTGAATAATCGCACTCGGTTAACTGATGCGATCGCTTTTAGTTTACCAGGTGGCTCCGTGTTTGACAATACCTTGAGTTGGTGGGTTTATTCCCGTCTTCAAGATATGTTCCGCTATCGCCACGATGTTACTAAACTTGAGTGTGAAAATTATGCAAAATACCGCTGAATTTACCTGCGCCTATTGTGGCGAAAGTAATGTCACATTTATCGATTTTAGTGCGGGAGGTCAACAGTCTTATATTGAAGATTGCCAGGTTTGTTGTCGCCCGAATCTTCTTTATATCAGCATAGACGAAGATACATTAGAGATAGAAATTTTCACCGAATACGACGGCTAAAACCTCCATGATATTTCGCGGATTTTGTCCGCCAATTCTTGGTGCAATTCTTGATTTTGTTTGCGGTTAGTCTGCACTTCAATAATCGCCGAAGTTTGGGAGGCGATCGCCTGTTGATAATCTTTCACAAATTCCTCTGGTGTTGGGGGTGAGAAATAGTTGAGATTAAATAATTTGGCAGCCTGGTCAAATTGGAGATTGTGGGGAGTGGCGAAGTAGTTTTCAAATACATCATTAAATTTAGCAATGGGTAAAAATGAAAATATCCCGCCCCCATTATTATTAATCACTATAATCCACAGGGGATGATTCAGGGAATTAACCATAGATAAAGAGTTGAGGTCATGGAGGAATGCCAAATCGCCAATTAGCAGAGTTGTGGGAGTATTTAAACCCTGACAAAACCCAGCAGCAGAGGCGATAATTCCATCAATGCCGCTAGTCCCTCGGTTGGCTGCTATTCTGACTGAATTTCCCCCATAAATTCCATATTCATCCATATCTCTAATCGGCATACTATTGGCTAAAAATAAGCCACTGTCGGCGGGGATATGCTGGGAGACTAAATGGGCGATCGCCATTTCATTTAAGGTGGAATCTTTAGTTAAATAGCTGTCAATAGTTTCGCGAATTTTGAGGGATTTAAGCCATAATTTATCCTGCCAATCTTCCGAAAGATTCGGCGCTAAAAGAGGTAATAATGACTCACATAATTTTTCTATATTACTTTCAATGCGATGGGAAACAATATGGGCGGGGTCGTGGCGGCTGGGGGAGTCCGTTATCATAATATAGTAACGGGGTGGGTGGGTTGGTAAATACTCTAAAAACCGTTTTGATAAAATGCGATCGCCTATTTGTATCACCGTTTCCAGGGGGTCGTCACTCAGTCCTATATCCGTTACAAATAACTGATTATCAATAGTATTTCCCAGCCTTAAACCTGAACGAATATCAGCAAAAATCGGGAATTGTAGCTTGTGGGCAAATTTTTCAACTCCGCGAATTTGTGCCATGGTGTTTAATCTTCCCAGGGCTAAAATTCCTCTTTTTGTGTTGTTTAAAATTGCCGATATTTCATGAATATTGTCGTCAGTTTGCATGACCATAGGTATCGGGTAATCTGTCCAAGCCCTACCACTATTTAACCAAGGTTTTAGGGGGAGAGTATAACCCAATGTAATCGCTGAATTAGTCGGGGCGAGGGGTTCGCGGAACATACAATTAAGGTGAACAGGTCCGTGCGATCGCTTGGCACGATAAACAGCTTGATCAATAGTCGTTAAAACAAACGTCGGCGAAATCTTTTCATCAGGACAGGGTATATCAAATTTCCAACGTACATAATCACCATAAAGATTGACCTGATCAATAGTTTGATTAGCCCCCGTTTTTCGCAATTCTGGGGGGCGGTCAGCCGAGATAATAATCATCGGCAAATTATCCGTAGCCGCCTCAATCACAGCCGGGAAATAGTTAGCAGCAGCCGACCCAGAAGTAGAGACCAAAACCGCTGGCTTTCCTGTCGCCCTCGCGTAGCCGATCGCATGAAACGCCGCACCCCTTTCGTCTAAAAAAACTCGCCGTTGCGCTTGGGAATAACGAGCGATCGCCACAGTTAAAGGAGTGGATCTGGAACCAGGAGATACAATAAAATAACTCGCCCCATTGCGAATTAACTCCTCGACAATTAGGTTTCCCCAAAGTATATTAATATTGGGTGCGTCAAACAAATTCAATGGTCAAACCTCAGTAAATTGTCAAAGTGATCATAAAATCCGTTATCTGGGACAAGTGTTATAGCCGACTGGTAGCAAGTTGGGACACCTGTAGACTAACAAATATAGCTGATGCCGGGAGTTGATGCCACAACCGCCGTTATAATACTTTCATCCTACAGTATATTTTACATATCGCTGCCTATAATCTTCTATGCAAAACACTCGTTTAAACAGATTTACTGATGCGATCGCCCAGCAAACCTTGCAATGGTTTCGTAACCCCTGGCGGCGGATATCCGTATTATTGATTAGCCTACTTTTTGGCTTCTTCCTGGGAGTGGCGATCGCCACAATAGTTGGACAAGCCGGAAGTTGGGATGTCACCGTCGCATTTATCACCCTCCTAGTCACCGAATGGATTAGTTGGTTATCTTACCGCAAAGTCCCTCGCAGTGAAATCAATTCTTTATGGCTAGACCTCCTTAATAGTCTGAAAATTGGCATGACTTATAGTTTATTTTTGCTGGCATTTTTACTGGGTTCTTAGAGATTATTCAATCATGATAGAAATTTTACAATCTTTGGCAACTGGTAGCGAACCGCCCCCCGAACATTGGCAACAACTGCTGAGACACGAATTAAATAATCCCGCACACATGGCGGCTTTTGGTATCACTCACGAACAGCTAGAAACTACAATTAAACAACGTTATCAATTAGGGCGATCGCTCCTTAAACATAATCCAGATTTACCGATTCTCTGGGAACAGCTACCCACATTGTGGGAATTTTGGCTACCATTAGCCATGCAATTGTCTCAGTTAAGACAAATTCTTAATCGTCCTTTAGTACAGGGAATCTTAGGCGGACAGGGAACCGGAAAAACTACCACTACAACCGTCATTTCTCGGATTCTCAATCTACTTAACTATCAAGCCATTAGTATTTCTATTGATGATTTATATAAGACTTATGCCGATCGTCAAAGGCTGCGAGAACAAGATCCCCGTTTAATCTGGCGAGGTCCCCCCGGCACTCATGATATTGACATCGGAATACAACTTCTTGACCAACTCCGAAACCCTACACCCGGACAAAAAATAACTATTCCCCGGTTTGATAAGTCTCTCTGGAATGGAGAAGGCGATCGCATAGAACCCCAACAGATAGAAGCACCTGATATCATCTTATTTGAGGGCTGGTTTGTGGGATGTCAACCCGTAGAAGACCAGGCGTTTAATCATCCACCACCCCCTATTATTACTGATAGCGATCGCCAATTTGCGCGAGAAATTAACCACCAATTAAAAGAGTATTTACCCCTCTGGGAACGTTTGGATAGATTAATAGTTCTCAACCCCGTTGATTATCGCTTATCCAAACAGTGGCGCGCACAAGCTGAACAGGAGATGAAAGCATCGGGGAAGTCGGGAATGACCGACACAGAAATCAATCAATTTGTCGAATACTTTTGGAAGTCCTTACATCCCGAATTGTTTATTAATCCTCTACTAACAGATAGCGATCGAGTTGATTTAGTAGTCGATATTCAGCCAGATCATTCCGTTGGGAGAGTTTATAAACCGCCCAAAACTTGACAGTCAACATTATAGGGATGTAAATCTGTATCTTTATATGGATATTAATCCAACTTTTCATCTTGACAATATACTTGACAATATATCAGGATTTATCTAAATATGACCCAGGTTATTCTAGGTTTACAGGCTTTAATATTAAGCCTTACCTATATTGGCTTAGGATTAGGTTATATTCCCGGCTTGCGGATGAACCGCGCCACCATAGCTTTAGTAGGTTCAGCCTTGTTAATTGCTATAGGAACCCTCACCCTACAACAGGCTTGGGATGCCATTGATCCTCATACCATTGTGTTTTTATTAAGCATGATGGTAATTAATGCTTACCTATCCTATTCGGGTTTTTTTAACCTAGCATTAGTTTATCTATTAAGATTCATTCATAGTCCCTTGGGATTGCTAGTTTTATTAACATTAGGGACAGGTATATTATCAGCCTTTTTCCTGAATGATACTTTAGCATTAGTAAGCACTCCCCTAACCTTGCAATTAGCGCGATCGCTAAAATTAAATCCCGTCCCTTATTTATTAGCGATCGCCGCCTCTACCAATATCGGTTCCCTAGCCACCCTCAGCGGTAATCCTCAAAATATCCTCATCGGTTCCTTTTCCCAGATTAGTTATCTACAATTCGCCCAAACCTTAACCCCCGTCGCCGTAGTCAGTTTAGTGCTACAAATTGCCTTCTTATGTTTACTTTATCCAGAAGTGCGAATATCGCGTCCTCTACCGCTAAATATCCTTAGCCAATCACCATTACGCTTATATCGTCCTTTGTTGATTAAAACCATCATTGTCACCACTCTTTTATTAACCGCTTTTATCATCAATCTTCCCCTGGCAGAATCAGCATTTGTAGCCGCAGCTATATTATTGATTACCCGAAGAATTAAACCTCAGCGAGTCTTACAAAAAGTAGACTGGTCCTTATTGGTAATGTTTTCCGGACTATTTATTCTCACCTACTGCGTCCAATCTTTGGCACTGTTAAATCATCTGTCAGATTGGGTATCCCATCCCCTGGGTTTATTAGTTATTACTGCCTTATTATCTAACATTATTTCTAATGTTCCCACGGTCTTACTTCTACAGTCATTTATTCCCCAAGATGCCACCTCAAGCTGGATTCTTCTAGCCGCTTCAGCCACTCTAGCCGGGAATCTTACCTTATTTGGGTCTGTAGCCAATCTAATTACTGTAGAAGCCGCCGCTTCTGGAGGCGATCGCCTATCGTTTTGGGAACACCTGCGTTTCGGCTTTCCCCTGACTGTCATCACATTAACTATCACTTACATTTGGGTGATATTTTTACAGCCATCTGTGCTATAGTGAAACTGAGCTAAACTGAGTGCATCTTAGTAGTCGCTAATTTAACTCAAATCCTCGGAAATCAACCCCAATTAATAAGTATAAATACTCACCCTCTAAGCCATTGATTGAGATAACTTATGGGAATGACAAGTAATTCTTACCTCAAACCATTGCTTTTTTACTATCCATAATGTGATAATGATTGAAAGGATATCAACCCGATGTGTTAGGAGGGTGTGTTAATGGATCATTATATGGCTTACGGACTTTTGTTAGCTTTGGTAAACGGCGCTATCTGCATCTCCATCCCAGCGTTGATATCTTACACCAAGCGGAAAAGCCATTCCCAAGCCACCCCAGATGATGTCGCCGCCACAATCAACCTGAAAGAACTATTGTCTCAGGAAGCCAACTAGGAGAGCAAGAATTTAATCCAAGATTTGCTTTATATCTTAGGACAATAAGGTACAG